>NZ_JAAGPO010000571.1:0-313 GCF_017104825.1 Burkholderia sp. Ac-20345
TCGGTGAGCTCGATCTCGACGGGCCTGAGCACGACGACGAGCAGCGTGTCGTCGTTGTCGACGGGTCTGAGCACGACCAATAGCTCGGTGAGTTCGATCTCGACGGGCTTGAGCACGACGGACAGCACGGTTTCGTCGCTGTCGACGTCGGTGTCGACGGGCCTGAGCACGGCGAACAGTAATGTTTCGTCGTTGTCGACGGGTCTGAGCACGACCAATAGCTCGGTGAGTTCGATCTCGACGGGCTTGAGCACGACGGACAGCAACGTTTCGTCGCTGTCGACGTCGGTGTCGACGGGCCTGAGCACGACGA
>NZ_JAAGPO010000572.1:0-311 GCF_017104825.1 Burkholderia sp. Ac-20345
GCGCCCAGTTCGGCGTGGTGACCGCGCTCTTCTCGGACAGGAACAGGAAGCGGTCTTCCGTCACCTCGACGTCGAGCGGCGCGCCGCGTTCCTTCCAGTCGGGGAACAGTTCGTTGATCGCGCGCGGGTCCATCACCGCGCCCGACAGGATGTGCGCGCCGATCTCGGAACCCTTCTCGAGCACGCACACGCCGATCTCGGTGCCTTTCTCGGCGGCCAGCTGCTTGAGCCGGATCGCCGCCGACAGCCCGGCGGGGCCGCCGCCGACGATCACGACGTCGTATTCCATCGATTCGCGCGGGCCGTATTGC
>NZ_JAAGPO010000573.1:0-300 GCF_017104825.1 Burkholderia sp. Ac-20345
CCCGCAGTCGGAGCATGATGAAACCCGGCTTGCGTTCGTCGCGATCGATGGCGCGCCAGGCAAGTTTCTCGCCGATCTCTACGCGCTCGCGCGCCTGCGTCTCGCGCGTGCGGGTGTTGCGCACGTGAGCGGCGGGGCGGCCTGTACGGTCACCGAACAGGCGCGCTTCTATTCGTACCGGCGCGACCGCGTGACGGGCCGCATGGCGGCCGCGATCTGGCTGGCCGATTGACGGGATGCGCATGCGGGTGAGGATTGCTGCGCCGCAAAATCGGGTTATTTCGATATTTCGGCGGCCAT
>NZ_JAAGPO010000574.1:0-267 GCF_017104825.1 Burkholderia sp. Ac-20345
TCCTCGCGCCGGCGACGGCCTACGGCAAGAACATCGCGCCGCGCATTGCCGCGAAGCTGGACGTCGCGCAGATCTCGGACATCACGGCGGTCGATTCGGCCGACACGTTCGAGCGCCCGATCTACGCGGGCAACGCGATTGCGACGGTGCAGTCGAGCGATCCGATCAAGGTCATCACGGTGCGTGCGACGGGTTTCGATCCGGTGGCGGCCGAAGGCGGCAGCGCAGCGGTCGAGAAGATCGAAGCGGCAGCCGATGCCGGCAAGT
>NZ_JAAGPO010000575.1:0-258 GCF_017104825.1 Burkholderia sp. Ac-20345
CGGTCACCACGGTAGGATTCATGACTGGGGTGAAGTCGTAACAAGGTAGCCGTATCGGAAGGTGCGGCTGGATCACCTCCTTTCCAGAGCTATCTCGCGAAGTTGAGCGCTCACGCTTATCGGCTGTAAATTTAAAGACAGACTCAGGGGTCTGTAGCTCAGTCGGTTAGAGCACCGTCTTGATAAGGCGGGGGTCGTTGGTTCGAATCCAACCAGACCCACCACCGTCTTGTGTGGCGGTACACACCTGAGGAATAC
>NZ_JAAGPO010000576.1:0-257 GCF_017104825.1 Burkholderia sp. Ac-20345
AAGCTTGTTTGCCAGCTCCCCGTAGCTTTTCGCAGGCTACCGCGTCCTTCATCGCCTGTGATCGCCAAGGCATCCACCACATGCACTTGTTCGCTTGACCCTATAACGAGTCTGTCTCATCGACAGTCGCTACAGGTTGAGTTCTCGCATTTGTGCCGTATTCCAATTGAGTCAAACATAGAGTTCGAATCATCTTGAGATACATCGATACAATCACAACCCGGATAGTTTTCACGTCCATCTCATAGACGCTTCCG
>NZ_JAAGPO010000577.1:0-254 GCF_017104825.1 Burkholderia sp. Ac-20345
AAGCTTGTTTGCCAGCTCCCCGTAGCTTTTCGCAGGCTACCGCGTCCTTCATCGCCTGTGATCGCCAAGGCATCCACCACATGCACTTGTTCGCTTGACCCTATAACGAGTCTGTCTCATCGACAGTTCGTTACAGGTTGAGTTCTCGCATTTGTGCCGTATTCCAATTGAGTCAAACATAGAGTTCGAATCATCTTGAGATACATCGATACAATCACAACCCGGATAGTTTTCACGTCCATCTCATAGACGCT
>NZ_JAAGPO010000578.1:0-247 GCF_017104825.1 Burkholderia sp. Ac-20345
TGTCGACGGGCCTGAGCACGACGACGAGCAGCGTGTCGTCGTTGTCGACGGGTCTGAGCACGACCAATAGCTCGGTGAGTTCGATTTCGACGGGCTTGAGCACGACGGACAGCAACGTTTCGTCGGTGTCGACGGGCCTGAGCACGACGACGAGCAGCGTGTCGTCGTTGTCGACGGGTCTGAGCACGACCAATAGTTCGGTGAGTTCGATTTCGACGGGCTTGAGCACGACGGACAGCAACGTTTC
>NZ_JAAGPO010000579.1:0-246 GCF_017104825.1 Burkholderia sp. Ac-20345
GGGCCTGAGCACGACGACGAGCAGCGTGTCGTCGTTGTCGACGGGTCTGAGCACGACCAATAGCTCGGTGAGTTCGATTTCGACGGGCTTGAGCACGACGGACAGCAACGTTTCGTCGCTGTCGACGGGCCTGAGCACGACGACGAGCAGCGTGTCGTCGTTGTCGACGGGTCTGAGCACGACCAATAGTTCGGTGAGTTCGATCTCGACGGGCTTGAGCACGACGGACAGCAACGTTTCGTCGCT
>NZ_JAAGPO010000580.1:0-232 GCF_017104825.1 Burkholderia sp. Ac-20345
CGACGAGCAGCGTGTCGTCGTTGTCGACGGGTCTGAGCACGACCAATAGTTCGGTGAGTTCGATCTCGACGGGCTTGAGCACGACGGACAGCAACGTTTCGTCGCTGTCGACGGGCCTGAGCACGACGACGAGCAGCGTGTCGTCGTTGTCGACGGGTCTGAGCACGACCAATAGCTCGGTGAGTTCGATTTCGACGGGCTTGAGCACGACGGACAGCAACGTTTCGTCGGT
>NZ_JAAGPO010000055.1:0-57811 GCF_017104825.1 Burkholderia sp. Ac-20345
TTACGGCAAGACGCCGATGCGCACTTTCCTCGATTCGCTCGAACTCGCCAAGGAGAAACTCATCCCCCATTGATGACTCGTTCTTTGTCGGTCCGACTACCTGTCAGATCGAGTCCCGGCTAATACAGGTGATCTACAGCAACAACAATTGGTTCGACTGGCCTTCGGGAATGGCGTCGTCCTTCTCCGTTGGGGTCCTGTTCCGCTGCCCATCGGGGTGCGCATTTCCGCTTCGCTCGGCGTTCCCGTAGTCCGCATGATGCTTGCGCATCCAGGCGACGCCAAGCACATCGGACGAGAACACGACGCCCGGGGCAATTTGAACAAGCTGACTCATCGGTGAACTCTCCTAAGCCGATTGAACGTCAAAGTGCGCAGCGGCGAAGCGAGCGCTGCAGCTCACACTTCGACGCTATCGCGGGTGAACGTTGTCCAGCCGTCCTTCACCCGTTGAGCAAGGCAGAGATGCCAACTCGAGGTGCTCGTCGCACAAGGCGATCGACACTTGAGTTCACATCTTTATCCACATTCTCGCCGAAATAATGTCGTCACTTCGCATGCGTCCGGAATAAACTCGTCATCAGCCCTCGAGTAGAGTTCCGCGCGTCCACGGCAGCTCGCCGAGCCCGGCCGCACGACAAGATTGCGGGATCGCCAGTCATGAACCTTGCTTGCGGTCGAGATGCGGCGTTGTCCTTCGCGAGGTCGACACATGCCCATGCGATCGCGTGCGGGATCTCGACGCCGTTGCCGCGACCGTGCCGCCCGGCTTGCCGCAGGTCATCTCACCGGTGCCGCGGGCGCGAGAAATTCGGTGAGCCCGTCGGCATCGGCGAAGAGACCGCCGGCACGGCAGCGGGCGGCTACTTCCTGCGCGGTGCATGCGGGCTCACGCAGTGGGCGACCGCGCAGCTGCTCGACGCGATGTCGGATCTGACCGCAGCTGCACGTCGCACGCTGGCCAGCACCTCGCCCCACGCATTCCGGCACACGACCAGTACGCAGATGCTGGCGACGGACATCGTGCTCGACGTCGAGCGATGTACGGCCGGCCGCGCGTTGCTCGACATGGTGCCGATCTATATTTCGCCGGAGGAGGCCAGGCTACGTCGTAAGGCCCCGAAAATTCACGTCCGTCGCGTGACACCCCGGATGTGGCGCGATTGCAGCGTGGCCCGTATCCGACAAATCGAACTTACCGCTTCTACGCCTGCGGAGTGCTCACGTGTCCAGCCCCTGTCTCGTTGAGGCCATTACTCATCGCCTTTTGTCCTCGGCTGCCTGAATGACACGGTACAGCGGCGGGTAGTAGATCCAATTCGGCTGGTAACTCTCCAGCCACGCCCATTTGAGAGCCCATAGTCCTGCAAATGCCATGGCTATGCCGAACAGGATGCCCCATGGAAAGCACGCATTCAACAACGCGTGGACAATCGATTCGTCCTCGATGCCGCCAACGAATACCGCCCCATCTGCGACTGTCAGCAATACGACGCCGAAAATCAGGCCCCCTGCCTGTTTGCGCTGCTCGCGCGATAGTGATTCGCCGCGATCGTATCTTTCATACAGCCGAAGCAGAAACTCGTCCTTCTCCTCCAAAGCAAGATTGTGTATCTCGTGAGGTGTCACGCATCCGATGGGCCGACTCCAACGGGGTTCGTGATGGAATATCGCAGTCCACCGCGATGGAATCCCGTATGCGATTTCGATAACAATGCTGCGCACGAAATCGGCTAACGCGGGAATGACCATCGAAGCGATCAGTCCAAACGCGGTGATGGTAAGACAAAGAAACACGATGCTTTGCGGCAGCCAGTCACCCTTAATCGCAGCGTGCAGCAGGCCATGACGATCACTCAATAGCAAGGCTAGGTCGGCGTACAGGAGCAAGTACGTGAGACGCAATGCCCATTGCCATTCCCATGCCTTCTGCAGATATCCCAGCGCAATCGGCGGTGCCGACCCTCGTTCCTTTTCTTCCTCATGCCGGACCGCCATACATGCCCTCCTTGAGCGCTTAAGAAGCTGAGTTTCGTCGCAATTTTGTCTATACAAGGCCACGTACTCATCGCGGCTTCAATCGCATGACAGATCCGCCAGCGGCAAATTTGGTCAGTCGTTGCTTGTTTGCGACGGGCAACTGCGAACGTTGGGTCGGCTGATTCGATGAGGCAGCAGAAATCATCCGCCGACAGTTGAATTCAAAAAGCGGGTGCGGTTCTGGCCAGCAATCCATGCCGGCTCCCGTCCACGGCCACTCCACGTTGCACCGGTCTCCGGATCGCGGTACTTCGCCGGCGGCTTGGTGCGCTTCTGTGGACGTGGGATATCGAAAATATCATCGGGCGTCAGACCGTTTTCGGCAATCGCGCGCTTGATGTTCACGATGACAGCGGCAAGCTCATTGGACCTGGCGTCGGCGATTTGCGCGTCCAGGTCCGCAAGCTGATGAAGAAGTTCTCTTAACGTGGGCATAGTCTGGTGGAGTCGTGATTCCGAGCTAAATGAGACGGCATTGCTCATGTCGGGAATTCTTGGCGAGGCGTCCGTGTACTAACGGGCAACCGCGACGGGCTTTTTGTAAATGAGAATGTCATCAAGGCATACCCATGTCAGCAGGGCCGAGACAGCGATCGCTATGGCGAGCGCGAGCAATCGTGGGCGCGACCGTGGGCGACGCTGCGGCTGCTCACGCGGCGACAGTGGTCGGTCCCGTGTAATTCCCTTCAGGTCTCCGACACCGCCCGAGACTCGCATTTCGTTGATCTCGGGCTTGGTCATCCAGTTCGCACCTCGTCCATTCGTCGCGCTCACACGCTGTCCTCTTGTTCCCATTGCGCCAGCAGGTCCGCGGGAATCGCCTTGACGACGTCGGCATAGCGCTTGCCGACAAACTGCTCCGCGCGCCGGAGCAACACGGGAATCGGACTGCTGGGCTCGTGCGTTTCGAACCAGTCACGTGCTGAGCAGATCAAGCTCAGCGCGGCCTGTCGGCCGGCGGGGGCGCCGCTCGCACTTAGCGCGACGCTCGGCAGAGCGGACGAGTGTGCGGGTTCGGTGAAGTCGGAGGCTGACGCATGTTCCACGCTGAGCGCGCTGTCTGGCACGTTCCCATCGGGTTCCGAGGCGTTGATGGGCGCAATCTCGTCTGTCGCGGATTCCACGTGCGATACCCCTCGCTGCAGCAACTGAAGGACGCGCGTGAGGGGAGAGAAGTCGGGCAGGTACGATCCAAGATGGGCGCCACACCACATGTTGATCGCGGCGAGATTCGAGATCGCTTCGTCGAAGCCCGTCATGGTCGCCGGCTGTTGCCGACGGAGATCCTGCAGTTGCTGCACGACTGAGTCGGGCGCGATCGCGTCGGCTGGGCGTGGATGCGCGAACGCGCGCTCGACATCCCGCACCTGCAGCCGAGTAGCGGTCGACTTCATCAGCACGATTTCCCGCACATCGGACAGCAATCCATCGGGGTCCGCCAGCCCCTGCAATGCGTTCATTCGCATATCGAGCGCGGTGTCGCGATCTTCACCGTCAGCCCCCGCTTGGGGATGGATATTGTCCGGAAACGACTGCAGCCAGGTCGCAAGCAGCCTTGTGCCCTCTGCGAGCCCCTCGGCACCGCCCAGACGCGTGCGGCAACGCGTGTTGAGGACCGCGACCCGCATGTCCTTCGTGCGTAGCATCAATCGTCGGCAATCCCGTTCGATCTCGCTCCAGTTCAGCGGGTCGGCAGCGCCGACGAAGTTACCGTATTGCACATCCTGTTTGGGCACCGCGCTCGTGAACAGGACGACGAAATCGTGATCGTATTCAAGATCCGGGCCGCATGGCGCACCATCGCTCACGGGGGTGAGCCAATCGAAGTGGTTGGAACCCGTGACAGATACGTGTCCGGCTTTGCTGGGTATGGGTGCTCGCTTCTTGCTCATGGTCATTCTCGGGAATCAGTGGCACGGCGCTCGAATTGGCGGACATATCGCTCCGGCTCGAAGCGCATGCCGGTGATCGGTTTGTGCGGATCTGGCCGTCCGAGCCATCCGGACCAGCCCATGCGTTGCTGACCGCCCATCACGGCTGCGGGCGCGCTTTCGGGTTTGATGCGTAGTTCAAGTTCCCATTCGAGCTCGTAGCCGACGAACGCCCGTACCCATTCGACGAGCCGTGGCAGATCTTCTCCCTGCGGCGTAAAACGCAGATACGCGTCGAGATCGACCGGCCCGATGACGATCCGAAACCGATGCTGGCGATCCGGTGCGACGCGGCCGAGCATCGCGCCCTGTCCCATCGTCGCCGCCGCGCCGGGGCGTCCCATGCGGCCGCGGTCGGCCGGATCGATTTCAATCCAGTGAAATACGTTCTCTTCAATCGCGACCGGCACGCTGAAGTAGCGTTCGAGCGTGGCGCGCAAGCCGTCCGGGTTGCGCGACTCCCGCACGAGGTGCGGCGACGCGGCTAGCCGCGCGTGTGACGGTAGGGGGCGTTGACTGCACTCGGCCACGTCCTGTCCGGTGAGGCTTGCAATGTAAAACGAGAACCGCTCGTCGCTCGCTCGGTCGAGGCCGGCCGTCGATTGTGCGGAGGCCCATGCGCGATAGAAGAGGGTGAAGAAGCGGTGATGGAAGATGTCGAAAAAGTCGACCGTTGTCATGTCCCGCCGGCTGTCCTCGCGATCCTTCGCGATCTCGGTGACGTGGATCGGTAGCGGGCCATTGGGGCCGAGCATCCCCAGGCCGAACAGGCGGACCTTCAGGCGGCCCGCGGCCTCTTGAGCACTTGCAACTTCACGCGGGGCAAAAGCAAGACTAGGCTGCTGGCCGAGGCGGAACGGCTCGGCGCGCGGCCGCCGTGCGGTACCGATCGGATCGATCGCTGGGTTCGCGCCGATGCGTCGCAAGAGCGACAGGAATCCGAAGCGCCACGGTTCGGCCTGCAGGCGCTCGAGCAGCTCGGGCGACAGCGTGCTGTCTCGCAGCAACGCGGGTAGCGTCGCGCGCTTCATCACAGCACTCCGCGCGTGCCGGTGCGCACGGGCCAGCGCGCAATGCGGCCGCGCTGCATCGAATGCAACTCGGTTTGGGTAAAACTGTTGATCGAGACATGCCGTGCAAGCCAGTGCTCAAGAATGACCCCAAAGAGATAGGGGCTCACCCCCGAGAAGCCGGTCTCGTCGACCGTCAGCGCGCACTCTATGCCGCGGCCAAACGTCATGGGGCCCGTTCCCGGCAGCTTGCGGGTCACGGGCCGCGTTTTCACGCCAACGAGGCTTTCCACCTGCCGGCCTTGTCCGGAGTCGCCATCCGTCAGATAGAGGCGAAGCAGATCACGCAGGCCCTGACCGCCTTCACGGTGATCGAGATCGTCCAGTGGCAGGTAGTTGAAATTGAGCTGACGGATCAGGCGCCACGCCATCTCGCGCTCAGCGTACGGCGGCAGCGGCGGACTCGGGGCACGGATCAGACCAATGCTCTCCACCGGAGCGGATTCGGCGGTCTCCAGGTCATGCAAGCCATCGCGCGGCACGAGCGTGGCGAGATCTCGGTTGGTCAGCAGCGCGTCGACTGACAAGAAGCGGATGTTCTCGTTGTAGGGCGCCTCGTTCTGATCGACCAGCGAGAGAAACACCTCCGTGCCGACATAGGGCGTGCGCGTGCCATACCGTCGCGCCGAATCGGACACGAGCCGTCGCTCGCGCCGTGTCGAGAAGTAGCGGCCGTGGTTGCCCTCATCGTTGTTCAGCGTCTGGTAGAGCGGGCGGAATTCGAGTTCCGACGACGTCGCGGCCACGCGGCCGTAGACGGTTTCCACTGAGAACACCTCGTAATCAAGCGGCGCGAGCCGTGCCGGCACCAGATGAAACTCGGTATCGCGCGGCGAGATCTCGATCCGGTCGGTGTGCTTGCTGAACAAATTGATGACCGGCGTGCAGAACAGTGCGAAGCGCGACGCGTCGACGAGGTTGGCGAGCTCGGCCGGTGCACGATCAAGCAGCACGACGATCTCGACTTCGCGGCCTTCGACTCTCGAGAAGCCTTCGGCCAGGCCGTTCAACGCGAAGAACCAGAATCGCGCAGGGCACGCGAAGTACTCGTGCAGCAAATTGTGCCCGTGGAATTTCGTCCAGGTCAGCGGCAACAGGTTCTGATCGGTGCGCAGACCCTCATACCCGACGGCGTTTTCGGTGACAGCGGTGGGCGCACGGCCTGGTACGGCAAACTCGCCGGGCGTCCCGATAACGGAGGCGATTGCGCCAACATGCAGTAGCTCGAACAGGTGAGAGGCGACCTGCTCGTCACCGGCCAGATAAACGGGGAGACGGTCTAGTCCCTTCAGATCCGCGATGCGCATGTCACCCGTCGTCGCCAGGCGCAACCGTAAGGCGCCGCGTACTTGGGTTTCCGGTGGGACGTATCGCGCAAGTCCCGGAATGTCTGGGGGGATACCGGTCAGGCGCGCTTCGGTGATCGTGAGCGGCCACAGCGTCACATCCTGCCCGCTCGTGAACTGACACGCCGTGCGCTCCCCGTCGGGAATGCGCGCGGTGAACGCGGTGCCGCGTGGAATACGATACCCGTTGGCGAGGTTCCCTTCCGTTCTCCCAGGGTACATCCGGGCGACTGCAATCGACGGCGTGGGTGCGACGTAGTTCGGGTAGATGACTTCCAGTAGCCGTTCGGTAAAGCGCGGAAACTCTGCGTCGAGCTTGAGTTGCGTGCGTGCAGCCATGAAGCTGAACGACTCGATCAGTCGCTCGACGTAGGGATCGGCCACTTCACCCGCTTGCATGCCGAGGCGCCGTGCGATCTTCGGGTGGGCATGCGCGAACTCAGCAGCCAGCTCGCGCATGTAGATGAGTTCTTGGTTGTAGTAGTCGAGCAGTCGCGGGTCCATCGGTGTGGTCTCGTTGTTGTCGTGGTGCCGCGCCGGGCTTAGCTGGTGCGCATGCCGGTGATTCGAATTTCGCTTGTTTCGAGATCCAGCGAGCTCTGCACCATGAATTCGAGCGGATACGGATCCATGTGAATTAGTCCGCGAACTTCAAACGCGAGGACGTTGTGATGATCGCCCGTGCCGTCATTGCGTGGACGAGGTGAGACCACCAGGGAGTCTGCAATCAAACGCGGTTCGAAATCCGTGATGGCCTGCCGGATCATCCGTTCGACGTCGTTCCACTGGCGCGATGCGATGAAAGCACCCGCGAGCGGCGGCACGCCGAAATTCACGGTTGAGGCTGCCGCATGCGGATGACGCCTGCGATCAATCTGATCCTCGATGCTCGTCGTGTTGAGCAGATAAGCGAGGTCGCGCTGCACGATGTCCCGCATTTGTTTGCGCGTGACCGTATATTCCTCGGGCGCTTCAGTTTGCCGATGCGGTGCGTCATCGCGAAGCCGGTCGAGCAAGGTCGGCATCAGGTGTGCATTGGCCCGGCGAGGCGTACGAACCGCGAGCCCATCCGAAGGCAAAGGTCGTTTGCGCTCAGTCATCGACGTGCTCTCCCTGGGCGGCGCCGTCGCGAACAGGTGAGCCGAACTCCGTGTTCGCCAGTTCGAACAGGCCGAAGTCGCCCTGGTCTGTCGCCCAAGTCTTTTGCCCGAGCGCGATGACGCCGGTCCGGCCACTTTCCTGCCAGACGGTTTCGCGTCCGAGGCGCATGGTGTCATCGCTGGCTTCCGAACCCGGATAGCGGGCAGGCATGAAGCCGTGGACGATTGAGCCGTCAATCAGCGTGAACGTACACGGCGCCCAAATCAGATCGACCAGCTTGGTCGGTGGCGACACGCGCCAGGCAGCCAGATCGGCGAACGGCACCCATCGGTAGTGCCTGGCCGTAATGACCTCGCACACCGGTCCGAAGCGCGAATCGCTATCCACGATCCAGGTGGCCATTCCTTGAGGGATCCGGGCAGCAATGCTTGGCGCGGCCTCGAGTGCCGCCTCGCGCGCGTCGTCGGCTTGCTCAATCCGATCGCCTGCAGCCAATTGCAGTGCGTCGAGAAGGCCTTCGATCCATGCCGACGGTTCCAGCACAAAGCCCGGACGTTCACGTCCGTCGACCACCTGCTGTCGCCAGCGTTCAGCGCGAATCAGGTCGCGGTATACCTGGGCCGTTGACGCCTGGCCCGGTTCGAGCTTCGCCCACGTCTGCAATTGCTGGATTGCCCGCGTCCATTCACCGGTGACGCACATCAGCTGAAACAGCGCCCAGCGATGGGACGCGGTGGTTGGCTGAGCACGCAGGCGTGCCGAGACGCGTTCGATCTGTTCGCTCAGAGGCGTTTCACTCACGCGATGGGTGTGCGGTGTATCGGCGGCGGTGAGGCGGGTCATCCTCTTTCCTTGCTGGAGGGGGCGGAGAGCGGGCTGTCCACGGTCAATGCGTGGTGTTCGCGCCGAGTGAGCGCCGGCGGTAGTGCCGGCCCCCGTCGTGCTGCCGCGGCTTGAAATTCGGGTGGGGCAAACAGTCGCAAGATTTCCGGAACGGGCTCCACGTCGAGCGCAGTCTCGGTGTGGCCATCCAGTCGCTCGAACACATCCGCGAGCGTGTGATCGCCAAACAGCAGCGCTTCGATGGATCCGGCGCGTTCATGGTCACCGTACGCATGCAGGGCATCGGGCGAGTCCGGAGCAGCGCCATGCGCTGCGGGTTCGTCCACCAGCGGTGCCCACTCTGCGGTAACCGTCGCATGCGGGTCGGTCAGCGCACGCCAATATTGCGCGTGCAACGCGTCCACGAGACCGTCCGGACTGTCAGTGTTGGCTGTCTGTGAGTGAGAGGATGCGCGCGCATGCGCCGCGGCGCTGTCCATGACGCCGATGCCGAGGCGGTCAAGGACGTCGTCGTTGGCGGCCAGATCTCCGCCGCTCTCATCCGCTGCAAGGTCGGACTCCGCCGCGTCAGGCGCGCGCCACGCATGTCCTTTGCCAAGCACGGGCTCGGCGTGCGAGAGGTCCGGTTGACGGCGCCACGGTAGGCGAAGGGAGCGCATCTAAGGTGTCCGCTGACAATGAAGATCGCATTTTAAACACGAGTGCTGGCGACTCGTCCATCACGGCGGCGTTAATCGACATTTCAAGGAGGGTCTAAAATGTTTTTGAGATCGGACGATAAATGTCAAAAATGTTAAATCGCAAAATGCAAATCTGAGGAAAATCAATGGATTGTGATGATTGTGATAGAGGATTTAACGGTTGTGTCCTAATTTTGTTGCGGAAGAACAATGACTTAGATTATCTCGAATTTGTCTTGGTGGCATCGAGGTAGAGTGGGGCGGCGCGAGGATTGTCGCTCGCGGAGAGGGGAGGCGCGGGTATTGACTTCGATTCGTTCTTGCTGTTATTGACATGGGGAATGCGTTGACGGCACTTCCGTTTCATGCTGATAATTCGCCACCGACTCGATGTGGCCGTTTGACTCGTATCGGTGAGAGTGCGATATATCGAGTGTTTTCGGTTCCATCAGGTAAGGTGGCTGTGTAGTAGTCCTGATAGGTCTGACAGGGTGCTCGGGGCATCGTAGCCAATTACAAAGACCATCATGACAATTTCACGCCAAACGCTATTCGGGAAGCTCGGGGTCCAGCTTTACCGAGGCATCGAATCTGCAACGAACTTCTGCAAGCTGCGCGGAAACCCGTTCGTTGAGCTCGTCCACTGGCTGCACCAGTTGCAGCAGCAACCGGACGGCGACCTTCAGCGGATCGTGCGCCATGCCGGCATCGATCGGGATGCGCTCGAGCGGGATTTCGTGCGAGCGCTGGCTGCGTTGCCGGCCGGAGCAAGCTCGATCAGCGATTTCTCCTGGCATATCGAGTCGGCGATTGAACGTGCTTGGGTCCTCGCCACGCTTGAGCACGGGGAGCACCGCGTACGTGGCGCATGGCTGATTGCTGCGCTCGTATCGACGCCCGACCTGCGGCGTGTGTTGCTTTCCATTTCCCCGACCTTCGGCAAGATTCCAGTCGACGGCCTGGGTGACGTGTTGCCGGGCTGGATTGCTGGGTCACCTGAAGCGGCCGATGCCTCCTACGACCACAGCGAGTTATCGCCTGCTACACCGGGCGAGGCGTCCGGTGCAATGTCCGGTCCGCAAAAGAGCGGTTCGCTCGAGCAGTACTGCACGGATCTGACCGCACGTGCCCAGGCTGGTGAAATCGACCCGGTCATCGGCCGGGAACTCGAAATCCGGACGATGATCGACGTGCTGCTGCGCCGCCGGCAGAACAATCCGCTGCTGACCGGCGAAGCCGGCGTCGGCAAGACCGCCGTCGTGGAGGGGCTCGCGCGCGCGATCGCATCGGGCAACGTGCCGCCGAACCTAGCCGATGTGCGCCTGCTCAGCCTCGACGTAGGAGCGTTGCTCGCCGGCGCGAGCATGAAGGGCGAATTCGAGGCTCGCCTGAAGGGGCTGCTCGAAGCGGCCGCCAAGTCGCCGGTGCCGGTGGTCCTGTTCATCGACGAGATCCACACCCTGATCGGTGCCGGTGGTCAGGCTGGCACGGGTGACGCCGCGAACCTGCTGAAGCCGGCGTTGGCTCGCGGAACGATCCGCACGATCGGGGCGACCACTTGGGCCGAGTACAAGCGACACATCGAGAAGGACCCCGCACTGACCCGGCGCTTTCAGGTGCTGCAGGTCGCGGAGCCGTCCGAGGCTGCGGCCGTCGATATGGTCCGGGGGCTCGTGCAAACGTTTTCGCAGCATCACGGTGTCGTGGTGCGCGACGAGGCAATCCGTGGCGCGGTGACGCTCTCGCATCGCTACATTCCGGCGCGACAGTTGCCGGACAAGGCTATCAGCCTGCTCGATACCGCGTGCGCCCGGGTGGCGCTGTCGCAGCACGCGACCCCGCGCGAACTCGACGACGTTCGTCAACGCCTCGCGGCCGCGCGTACCGAAGAGGCGCTACTCGTGCAGGAGGCCCGTATCGGTCTGGAGGCGGACAAGGCGTTGTCCAACGTGCGCGCCCGCATCGATGTACTGGCGTCGGAGGAAGGCGGAGTCGAGACGCGTTGGCGCGAGCAAGTGGCGGCCGCGCAGGCGTTGCTCGCCGCGCGTGAAGCGGCGAACGGCGAGGTCGAAGCTGAGCGACCGCCGATCGCGATGCTGCGCGAACTCGAGCACGCGCTGACCGCCCTGCAAGGGGATGCGCCGCTCGTGTTTCCGGAGGTCGATGAGGCGATCGTGGCGGAGATCGTGTCGGACTGGACCGGCGTCCCGGTTGGTCGCATGGTGACCGACGAGGTCGCCGCGGTGCGCCGACTACCCGAAACGCTGGAAGCCCGCGTGATCGGTCAGACCGATGCGTTGCGCATGATCGGGGAGCGCGTGCAGACCGCGCGTGCTGGCTTGACCGACCCGAAAAAACCGCTCGGTGTGTTCCTGCTCGCAGGACCGTCGGGTGTCGGCAAGACCGAGACTGCGCTCGCACTGGCCGAGGCACTGTACGGTGGCGAGCAAAACCTGATCACGATCAACATGAGCGAGTATCAGGAAGCCCACACCGTCTCGGGCCTGAAGGGCGCTCCGCCCGGATACGTCGGTTACGGAGAGGGCGGCGTGCTGACCGAGGCTGTACGCCGGCGTCCGTACTCGGTGGTCCTGCTCGATGAGGTCGAGAAGGCCCATCGCGACGTGCACGAGATGTTCTTCCAGGTGTTCGATAAGGGCTACATGGAGGACGGCGACGGCCGCCATATCGATTTCCGCAATACGACCATCCTGCTGACCAGCAATGTCGGCTCCGACCTGACGGCAAGCTTGTGCGCCGATCCGGAACTTGCACCTGACATGGATGGTTTGCGCGAGGCGCTTACCCCCGAACTGCTCAAGGCCTTTCCGGCTGCCTTTCTCGGCCGGGTGGCGGTGGTGCCGTACCGGCCTCTCGCTGACGAAGGGCTGGCACGCATCGTCCGCTTGCATCTGGGGCGCGTCGTGAAGCGCATGGCCGATAGCCACGACATCACGCTTACTTTCGACGATGCGGTGGTCGATTACATCGTCGGCCGTTGTCTCGTACAGGAAACCGGCGCGCGTGTGCTCATCGGTTTTATTGAGCAACACGTCCTGCCGCGCCTGTCGGCGCTTTGGCTCGACGCCTTCACTTCGAAGGCCACGTTGTCGCATATCGCCATCACCGTTTCCGATTCCTCCGTCCCGCCTGCACAAGCACTCGCGTTCGAGGCGATGCCGTTTCATGTCGCCGAGTCGCAGTGCTGAGCTTGGAGACTCTCTACCCCCGTTTGGAGACTGTTCATGTCCGCTAGCAGTTCGCAGAAATTCATCGCGCGCAATCGTGCGCCGCGTGTGCAAATCGAGTACGACGTCGAGGTCTATGGCTCCGAGAAGAAGGTCGAACTGCCGTTCGTGATGGGCGTGCTGTCCGACCTGTCGGGCAAGCATCCGGTCGAGCCGCTTCCTGCGGTGACGGATCGTCGATTCTTGGAAATCGATATTGACAATTTTGATGAACGCATGAAGGCGATTCGGCCGCGCGTCGCATTTGCGGTGCCGAACACCCTGACGGGCGAAGGTCAGATGATGGTCGACATGACCTTCGAGAGCATGGAGGACTTTTCGCCAGCCGCGATCGCACGCAAGGTCGAACCGCTGCGCAAGCTGCTCGAGGCACGCACGCAACTGGCCAACCTGCAGACGTACATGGATGGCAAGTCGGGCGCCGAAGCCCTCGTCACGCAGCTGCTGCAGGACCCGGCGCTGCTGAAGTCGCTCGCCGCGGCACCGAAGCCCGAGCGCCACGATGGTGACGCAGCTGAGGCGAGCGAAGCGAACTGACCGACGAACTGATCGAGGAAGACCATCATGGCGAAACAGCAAGCACAGGCCGTCCAAGCGCAGACTGCCACCCAATCCGATTTTACGCAATTGCTCGAAAAGGAATTTCGGCCGAAGACCGAGCAAGCACGTGAGGCCGTCGAATTCGCAGTCCAGACGCTGGCCGAACAGGCACTCGCGCAATCGACGACGATCAGCGACGACGCCTACAAAAGCATCGCGGCAATCATCGCGCAGATCGACCACAAGCTCTCCGAGCAGATCAACCTCATCCTGCATCACGACGACTATCAGGCACTGGAGTCGGCCTGGCGCGGTCTGAGCCATCTCGTCTCGAACACGGAAACCGACGAGCATCTCAAGATCCGTGTCCTGGACGTTTCGAAGACCGAGCTGCACCGCACGATGCGCCGATACAAGGGACTGGCATGGGATCAAAGCCCGCTCTTCAAGCAGATCTACGAGCAGGAGTATGGCCAGCTCGGCGGCGAGCCGTACGGTTGCATGGTGGCCGACTACTATTTCGACCACACGCCGCCTGACGTCGACCTGCTGGCGTCGATCGCGAAGGTCGCCGCGGCGTCGCATACGCCGTTCATCACGGGTGCGGCTCCGTCCGTGCTCCAGATGGAATCGTGGCAGGAGCTTGCCAATCCGCGCGATCTGACGAAGATTTTCACGCAGAACCTCGAATACGCGGCGTGGAATTCGCTGCGCAACACCGAGGACGCGCGTTACGTCGGTCTCGCGATGCCGCGCTTCCTCGCGCGTCTGCCGTATGGCGCCAAGACCAATCCGGTCGACGAGTTCGACTTCGAAGAAGACACCAACGGTTCGGACCATAGCCGCTATGGCTGGGCGAACGCGGCATACGCGATGGGCGTCAACATCAACCGTTCGTTCAAGCAGTATGGCTGGTGCTCGTTGATCCGCGGTGTCGAGTCCGGCGGCACGGTCGAGAACCTCCCGTGCCACACGTTCCCGACCGACGACGGTGGCGTTGACATGAAGTGCCCGACCGAGATTGCCATCTCGGACCGCCGTGAGGCCGAACTGTCGAAGAACGGCTTCATTCCGCTCGTCCATCGCAAGAACACCGACCACGCGACCTTCATCGGCGCGCAGTCGCTGCAAAAGCCGGCCGAATATCACGATCCGGACGCGACCGCCAACGCAAACCTGTCTGCTCGTCTGCCGTATCTGTTCGCGTGCTCGCGCTTTGCGCACTACCTGAAGTGCATCGTGCGCGACAAGATCGGTGCGTTCAAGGAGCGCGAGGACATGCAGCGCTGGCTCAACGAATGGGTCATGCACTACGTCGATGCGGATCCGGCGAACTCGTCGCAGGACACCAAAGCGCGCCGGCCGCTGGCGGCCGCCGAAGTGCTCGTCGAGGACGTCGAGGGCAATCCGGGCTACTACCAGGCGAAATTCTTCCTGCGCCCGCACTTCCAGCTCGAAGGGCTGACGGTCTCGCTGCGGCTTGTTACCAAGCTTCCTTCCATCAAAGAAGCAGCTTGAGAGTAGTTCCGGTCCGTTCGGTCGCGCGTTAAGCCATCACTCTCGTGGTGCGCGGCCTCTTTTTATTCATTGAAGAAAAGGAGTACTAGGTATGGCACAAGATATTTTCCTGAAGATCGACGGCATCAACGGCGAATCGCTCGACGACAAGCACAAGGATGAAATCGAAGTCCTGAACTGGGACTGGGAAATCATCCAGGAATCGTCGATGCACGCCGGCAGCGGCGGCGGTGCTGGCAAGGCGACGGTCAAGGATTTGACGTTCGAACACAACATCGATCGCGCGAGCCCGAACCTGATGAAGTACGCGCTGACGGGCAAGCACATCGACCAGGCAACGCTCGTGATGCGCAAGGCGGGCGGCAACCCGCTCGAATACCTGAAGGTCACGATGAGCGATGTGATCGTCACGCGCGTGAAGCCGTCGGGCAGCAAGACCGATGCGGAGAAGAGCCGCGAGACGGTGTCGCTGTCGTTCGCGAAGGTGAAGCAGGAGTACGTCGTCCAGAACGCGCAGGGCGGCAGCGGTGGTGCCGTCACGGCCAGCTTCGACATCAAGGGCAACAAGGAAGCGTAAGCCGGCGTTGCGCTGTGCGTCGGCATGGTTGCCTTGCCGTACGCGCAGCGTCTGCCTCCGTATCCCAAGGTGAAATCTGCATGCGTTCGATCCTGATAGCCACCACGCTCGCCGGCGTAACGATTCTCTCGGCTTGTGCGAGTGGCGAGCCCAAGCCCAAGGAGCCGATTCGGCTTGAATTGACCGTTAACGCCGAGTCCGATGTCAATCCGGACGAGCGTGGTCGGGCAGCGCCGATCGTCGTACGCCTCTACGAGCTGAAGAACGACAACGCGTTCAAGGCGGCGGATTTCTTCACGCTGCAGACCCAGGACAAAACCGTGCTGGCCGACGACGTCGTCAAGCGCGACGAGTTGCAGTTGCGTCCCGGCGACCACCAGACGATTGTGCGGCGCCCTGGGGCGGATACGACCGCCATTGGTGTGATCGCTGCGTATCGCGACCTACCAAATTCCGTCTGGCGCACGGTCTACACGATGCCTGTGTCACCCGACAAGGCGTGGTATCGCATCTCCACGCCGAAGCTGAAACTGACTGTCGATCTCGAGGCCAAGGCCATCAAGATCGAGGAAGCCAAGAAATGAACCACGTCGCTCAACGAAACGGACGAAACGCATGAGCTGGTATGCCAAGGTCGCCTGGCAGGAGGGGCTGTTTTTTCGCCCGCAACTGTTCCAGCAACAGGATCGCTACTTCGAGAAGTACGCACATATGCGTGCGGCGCCGCTCTCGCCGTTCTTCTTTGGCTTTTCGCACTATGCGCTCGATCTGGAATCGCTGGCGCTGGGCAAGGTGATCGTCAAATCGGCCGCCGGCGTGTTTGCCGATGGTTCGCCGTTCGATGCACCGGGCAACACGCCGCTACCGCCGCCGTTGACGATCCGGCCGGAGCACCTCGATCAGGTGATCTATCTGGCGGTGCCGGTCCGACTGCCGAACTGCGAAGAGACGACGTTCGAGAACACGCCGGATTCGCTGGCGCGCTATCTCGTGTTTGATACCGAGCTGCGCGATACCAATTCGATCGGCCTGGCACCCGAGCCGGTGCAACTGTCGAACCTGCGGCTGCGCCTGATGCCTGAGAAGGAGCTTGGCGACGCCTGGATCGGGCTTGCGTTCACGCGCGTGAAGACGATTCGCGCGGACGGCAGCATCGAACTCGACGATACGCTGGTGCCCCCGGTTTCGGGGTATGGCGCGAGCGGCCTGCTCACAAGCTGGGTCACGAAGATTCACGATCTGGCGCGCCTGCGCGCAAATGCGCTCGCGCAACGGCTGGCGGGCACCGACGACACCACGGCCAGTGCTGCGACGGTCACGGATTACCTGCTGCTGCAAATCCTGAACCGGTATGAGCCGCTGCTCCAGCATATGTTGCGTGTGCCGACGACGTCGCCGGCGGACGCCTATACATTGCTGATCAGCATGGCCGGCGAGTTGTCGACGCACCTGCGTACGGATACGCGTCGGCCCCTCGAAACACATCCGCCCTATCAGCACACGACGCCGCACCTGTGCCTGAAGCCCGTTGTCGACGACACGCACCGGTTGCTGAACGCCGTGCTCGTGCGTAGCGCGCAAAGCATTGAACTCGAAGACCGCGGCCATGGCATGCGTAACGCCGTGGTCGATCCGGTCGACATGCAGGGATTCACGGCTGTCGTGCTCGCCGTCCACGCTGCCATGCCGCCGGACGTACTGCAGCAGCAATTCCTTGCGCAAGCGAAGGCTGGCCCATCCGACAAACTGCCGAGCCTCGTGCGCAGTCACCTGCCGGGCATTGGCTTGCAGGCGCTGCCGGTGCCGCCGCGGCAGATTCCGTTCAACGCGGGATACATCTACTACGAGCTGACCCAGGGCGGGCCGCTTTGGGACGAGGTCGTTCGCCACGGTGGTCTCGCGCTGCACGTCGCAGGCGACTTCCCGTCGATCAAACTCGAACTGTGGGGCGTACGCGCGTAAGCACGCAACGGCAGCCTTGAATTCACGAATCGCGATCAGCTACGTCTCACCATGAGCAACTCATCTACCGGTACCGATGTGACCGAGGAACGGACCTCGCCGGCGTCCTCGCGGCCGTCATCCCCGTCGTTTGGGGCTTCCGCCGTTCCGTTTAAGGATCGGCTCATCGCTGTCGAGCAGGCATCGAACCCGCTGCGGGAAGCCGCGCGACCGCTCTTGCGTGCGCTCGCGGACATGCCGGACCATCTCGCTCCCGAGGAGACCTTCGCGCTTCGCGACCTTCTCGAGCAGGAGGTTCGCACATTCCAGAAGCTGTGCGAGCAGGCCAATATTCGCCGCGACCACACGATCGGCGCGCGCTACTGCCTGTGTACGGCACTCGACGAGGCCGCGACGCAGACCGCGTGGGGAAAAGGGGAGTCGTCCGGGATCGAATGGATCAGCACGGGGCTGGCCACGACTTTCCACGAGGATCGGCAGGGGGGCGAGAAGGTCTATCTGCTGATTAGTCGACTGCTTGCCGAACCGGACGAGCACCGGGATCTGTTGGAAGTCATCTACGAGATCCTCAGCCTGGGATTCGAAGGGCGCTTTCGACACGAGACCACCGGCAAGCGAAAGCACGATGCAATTCGCCAACGGATCTACAGCGAGATCACGTCGCAGCGCGGGATCGCGCCCACCGCACTGTCGCCGCACTGGCAGTCGGATGTGAAGAGCAAGCGGGCGTCGTTCTATGACTTTCCGGTCTGGATCACGGCGACATTCCTGTCGGTGCTTTTGCTGGGGATCTTCGGCTGGTTCAAGTACGAACTGATGAGTCGCAGCGCGATCGTGGAAAAGCAGATCGCCGACATCGGCCGGATGACCCCGCCGCCTGCGCCGCCGCAATTGCATTTGAAGCAGTTACTGAAAGACGAGATCGCAGCGGGCACGGTCAGCGTCGACGAGGACGCACGACACAGCGCCGTGACGTTCCGGGGCGACGCGATGTTCCCGCCGGGCGGCGTCACGATCAAGAGTGCCATGGCGCCGCTGATCGCGAAGATTGCGGGTGAGATCGTCAAGGTGCCGGGCAAGGTCACCGTCCTGGGCTACACGGACAACCTGCCGATCCGCAGTCGGCAGTTCCCCTCGAACGAGGCGCTGTCGGAGGAGCGAGCGACGCAGCTCATGCAGATGCTGCAGACCGCCGGCGTCCCGGCGAACCGTCTCGAAGCGGTCGGCAAGGGCGACGCCGATCCGATTGGCGACAACAGTACCGCCCAGGGACGTGCGCAGAACCGGCGCGTTGAGATTGTCGTCGCGCAATAGGCCAGACCGGTACTCGGAATAGACCATGAAGAAGTTTTTGTCGTTTCTCGCATCGCGCCAGTTTCTCGCGTTTCTCGCGCTGATCGTCGTTGCGCTGGTGATCTGGTTCGTCGGACCGTTCTTCGCGTTCGGTGGCCTCAAGCCGCTGGCCGGCGCTGGCATGCGCGTGCTGCTGATTGCGCTGGTGCTCGTCGGGATGCTGCTCTGGCTCGCGAACTGGTCGACGAGCATCGTGTTTGTTGCGCTGGTGTGTCTGCTGATCTGGTATGCGGCGCCCTTGCTGTCGTTCGGCCATACGTCGCCTTTTGAACCCGTGTCGGCCCGGCTTGGCGCTATTGCGCTGGTCGTCGTGGTCTTCGCCCTGTTCTGGATGTTCCGGCTGTGGCAGAAGATGCGCGAGGACGAGGCATTTCTGAAGAAAATGCTTCGCTTCGGCGATAAGAAGGAAGAGTCGCCCGCTGCACCGCGCCTGAAAAAGGTCGAAGCCATTGTCTCGAGCGCGCTGGCGCGACTGAAGTCGATGCGTACGGGCGCGCGGGGGCCGGGCAAGCTGTTCCAGGGCAAGCGGTACCTGTATGAACTGCCGTGGTACATCACGCTCGGTTCCCGAGGGACGGGCAAGACGAGCGCGCTGCTCAACGGTGGCCTCGCGTTTCCGATCGCGGAGCAAATGCAGCGCGCGGCCGGGACGTCATCGGGTGATGCGGCGGCCGTGGATTGGTGGTTGACGAACGAAGCGGTGCTGATCGACACGGCCGGCTATTACACGCGTCATGGCACCTCGACCGTGGCCGAGGGGGAAGTGACGCCTGCACCGGCACCCGCTGACCGGTCGGCAACTGCCGCGTCCGGCGACGAGAAAGCAGCTGGAGCGGGCGAGGACCGGAAGAACGATGCTTCTGGTGATTCGCAAGCGGCGGCTGTCACCAAGTCGAGCGCGAACATCGTTCCGCTTCACGCCGATTCACGCGAGCAACACGAGGCGCTCGATCGCGCGGAATGGCTGGGTTTCCTCGGCATGCTGCGCCGCCACCGACCGCGGGCCCCGATCAACGGCGCGCTGCTGTCTGTCGATCTGGACTCGCTGGTCGGCGCCGATGAGCAGAAGCGCCTTGCCGAGGCGTCGGCGCTGCGCGCGCGACTGGGCGAACTTCGCAATGAGCTCGGCATCCGCTTCCCGGTCTACGTGCTTGTCACGAAAATGGACCGGCTGACGGGATTTGCCGAGTATTTTGTCGGGCTGACAGCGGAGAGTCGTGCGCAAGCGTGGGGCTTCACCTTGCCGTACGGCAAGGAAACGGTCGCCAAAGAAGGCTTGCGGGCGCGTTGCCGCCATGAACTGACGCAACTGGCCGAGCGCCTGTCCGGCATGATTCACACGCGCCTGCAGGATGAGGACGAAACCCACAAACGTCGGCAACTCGCCGCGTTACCGGAGGAGTTCGCCGCACTGATCGGGCCGCTCGTCGACCTGATCGACCGTGTGTTTCTCGATTCGCGCTACGACGATACCCAGCTGCACTCGACGTTGCGGGGCGTCTATTTCACCAGCGCGCAGCAAGGCGGAAATGCAGTCGTCGCCGAACGCGACACGGTCGTGCAGCGTCTGGCACCGAAGCAAGGGCACGGGTCGGGCTTCGGCTTGCAGGAGGGCAATCGAAGCTTCTTCCTGCACGACGTGCTGACTCGCGTCGTGTTTCCGGAAGCGCATCTGGTCAGTCCCAACCTGCGTTGGGAATACCGCTATCGTTTGCTGCGCCTGATCGGCCATGCGCTCGCGTTGCTGCTGTTTGTCTGGCTTGCGCTCGGATTGCGCGTCAGCTTTGGCAACAACAGCGACTACCTTGACGTTATTGGCCGCAAGGTCCAGGCATTGGCGGCTCGGGTGACCCAGCTCTACAAGGAGCCCAAGCCGGAGGCCGTGCCCGATACGCTGACCGAATCGCGCTATTTGCCGACGTTTCCGAATCTGGACCTGTCCGATCCGAGCAGTGCGTGGCGCTACGGGCTCTATACGCCGCCGAACATCGTGACGGAGAGCGGTCGCACCTACGACGCGCTGGAGGACAACCTGCTGGTGCCGCAAATCGTGCGCCGGATGGAAGACGTGATGTCCGGAGCGATTGCCAGCAAGGATCCGAAGGCCGCTTACGATGCGCTGCGCGTCTACCTGATGCTTTATGACAAGGCGAAGTTCAACGCCGGTGATGTGAAGACGTGGGTCCTCGACGACTGGGCGAAGAACGACAGCGCGGCAATCTTCGGCGGACGTGCGTCGATGATCGATCACGTGCAGCAACTCTTCTCGGGCGAGCGTGTCGTGAAGTCGCCGCTTATCCGCAATGATGCGCTGATCCAGCAGGCGCGGGCGTTTCTCGACGGCAGCAATGCGACCGATCGCCTGTACCAGCGCGCGAAGGCCGCAATGCTGAAAGAGTCCCCGGACGAGTTCACGCTGCTACGCGCAGTCGGGCCGCAGGCCGGTACCGTGTTCACGCGGGCGAGCGGGCAGCCGCTCTCGCGCGGTGTGCCAGGTCTTTTCACGTTTGACGGCTATCGGAACCTGTTCGACAAACGCCTCCCTGAGTTCGTCCAGATCGCGCGCGACGATGACGCTTGGGTGATGGGTCGCTCGTACCTGGGCGATGCTCAAAAAAAAACGGCTGAGATCGTGAGCTCGGTGACCGGCGCGGATGATGCACTGACGGACGCCGTTCGCCGCCAGTATCTGATGGAGTATGCGCAGCAGTGGGATGCGTTTCTCAACGATATCCGGACGGTAAGCGGCACGAGTCTCGCATTCAATCTTCAGGTGCTGCGCAGCTTCGCGGCACCCGACTCGCCGCTCGGCCGACTCGCTCGCGCGGCCGTGCATGAGACGACGCTCACGGCTCCGGCGACAGGGGCGGACGGATCGTTTTTGCAGAAGGCGGCCGACCAGCTGAACCAGAAGGCCGACAAGGCGCTTGGCATCCGCGCGTCCGAGCGTGTTGAGCGTGAAGTGGTCGACAACCATTTTGCCGCGTTGCGCGAGGTGGTGACCGGGAACGCCGATGGTCAGGCGGGGACGCAGGCGGCCGCCGCGCAGGTCGGCAAGACCGGGCTCGACGGCGTGACGAATCTGCTGAACGACTACTACACGGCGCTGACGGTCTCCGACAACGCACTGTCGAACAACAGCATGCCGCCGGCGAGCGACACGGCCGCGAAGCTCAAGATGACGGCCAACACGATGCCGGCGCCTTTCCGGGCGGTGCTGCTGCAGCTCGCCGCGGACGGCTCGCACGAGGTCAATCAGGGGATTGGCCAGTTGCTGTCGCGCCAGATGCAGGCGGTCGTCGGTGACACGTGCCGCCTCTCGATCGAAGGCAACTATCCGTTCGCTCCTGACAGCAAGCGAGACGTCAGTATTGACGACTTCACCCGCGTGTTCGCGCAAGGTGGCGTGATCGACGACTTCTTCGCGAAGACACTGGCGCCGTTCGTCGATACCTCGGCGAAGCCATGGCGTTACAAGACGCTGGCGGGCGCGACGGAGCCCGTGCAGGGGCCGGACCTGGAGCCATTCGAGCACGCGAAGGCAATCCGCGATGTCTTTTTCAACGATCCCGGCCACAAGCAGCTGACGTGGAAGGCAGACATCCGGATTCCCGAACTCGATCCGACGATCACCGGTTTGTCGCTCGACATCGACGGTCAGACCTCGCTCTATCAGCATGGCCCGGTGGCACCGTTCGCGGTGACGTGGCCCGGCCCGCGCGGTGGCGTCCATACGGAAATCACTGCTAATCCCCGCATCCGGCCGGACACATCGACCATCACGGCCGATGGGCCATGGGCACTGATGCGTTTGCTCCAGAAGGGGCAGGTCATTGAAACCGCCACGCCTGGCCGCACCCGCGTCGCTTTTGATTTCGATGGACGTAAAGCGGTGCTCGACATTGCAAGTGCCGGCAGCGTGGCGAACCCGCTGACGAGTGATGTGCTGAAGACTTTCCGCTGCCCGAGCTCAATGCCGGTGTTCAACCTGTCGGATAGCGGCCCGCCTCCCGGGTTGCCGCGCGGCATGACGCCGGCCAGCCCGGCGAATGTCGCCCAATAAGGGGGAGGGATAAGCACGGTGACGAATTCGACAGTCGATTCGCGAAACGATCCCGGAATATTTGCGTCTCCCCCGCTCAGCGCGCGACTCAAGGCGGCAGTGCTATCGGTCAACCCGTTGCTCGAATCCGCTCGCGTTTTGCTGCTTGCACTGGCGGATACGCCTGCGGCGCTGGAACCGGACGCCGTTTTGCAGCGACGCAAATGGCTCGAGCAGGAATTGCGGATGTTTCTGCGGATGTGTCGCGATCTTCAGCTGACGCAGGACGACGTCTCGCGGGCGACCTATTGCCTGAGTGCCGCGCTCGATGAGGCCGCGATGCAGACTCAGTGGGGCCGAGGCGAGAGTACGGGCACCGAGTGGCAGGCGAGCAGCCTGGCGGTCGCAATCGGCCATGATCGGCAAGGCGGCGATCGTGTTTTCCAGGCGATCGACGAAGTGCTGGCCGATCCACGTGGTCATCGCGATTTGCTCGAGCTGTTCCAGAACGTCCTGGACCTTGGCTTTCGCGGCCGGTACCGCTTCGAGCGTGATGGGGCGGCACGGCTGGGCAATATTCGCGAACGCCTCCACGGCGTCGTGATGGCCGGCGAACAGGGCGGGCATCCTGTTGACGGTGCCGAAACTGCGGTAACCCAACATTCCCGGCGCGATCGTGTGGGTGGGGCACCCGCATCGGGGCCACGCTTGGTCGATCCGTGGGTACGTCCAGAGCGCCGGCGTAACTCACGCCGGTGGTTTGTCGTCGGGGCAGTGGCTGCTCTGCTGGTGGTGGCAGGAGCCTATGTCGCGCTCAAGGCGATTGCTCATGCGAACCAGTCCACTCAACCAGCGTCGCCGATCGATCGATTGTGGGACGTGTTGGGCAAGCAACTGCGCGATGAGATCGCTGCGGGCAATGTGGAGCTGATCAGAGACACACCGGCAGACGCCGTGACGCTCCGGTTCAATGGCATGTACGCGTCGGGTGACGTGACCGTCGCACCGTGGTGGGCGTCGATGATGGCAGCGGTCGGACGGGCTATCGCGAGTTCATCGGCCACGACCCACGTACTCGTTACCGGATACACCGACAACCTGCCGGCGAGTCGCGCCCAGCAGGGCTCCAATCGAGCGCTTTCAGAAGCACGCGCGCAGCAGGTCGCGCAGATCCTCGCGTCGGCCGGCGTGGCGCGCGAGCGCATCAGCGTGACCGGTCAGAGCGATGCCGATCCGCTCGCAGATAACGCTTCGACGCAAGGGCGGACCAGAAACCGTCGCGTCGAAGTGACCGTGTCGAATTAATGCACGTAATCGAATCCCCCATTCACGAAACGGAGCTGGATATGCAGGATGCGCAAGGGCGAAGCATGGTGCGATTGGGCGATATGACCGACCACGGCGGCAAGGTCGTCGAAGCGACTGACGAGTTGAAGCACTTGGGCATCTCCGTGGCGCTGGATCAGCACGGGGTGATGTGTCCGAAGTGCGGCGGGATTTTCCCGCTGCTGGCGAGCGGTCCCCGTACACACCGAGGCCGACGGGTCGGCTACGTCGGCGACAAGACTGGTTGCGGCGCGACCGTGATCGGTTCGTGACCGAGGGAGAAGCCGGATCATGGTGACATTTGCCGAGACACGTACGCTGTCGATTTCGGGCGCGGCGTTACCGACCTATTCGACCGGTGGACTGCCGGTGTTCGCACCAGTGCGGCTGCAGGGCAGCGAGGCGGTGGGCCGTCTCGAGGCCTGCCGCTACCTGGTCACGCTGCGCACCGACGACGCGTTTGCGTTCTCGCCAAGCGTCACCGCCAACCTCGACCTGGACAAGATCGTCGGCACCGAGGTGACCGTGTCGATCCAGCTCGAAGGCAAGGGGCAGTTCATCCCGGGCCTTGCCGGCAACGCTGGGCTCGGCAACATCGGCGCGGGCACGCGCGAGATCACGGGGCTGGTCACTGCGGCACGCGTGGCCGGCGAGGACCGACACTCGATCCTGTACGAGCTTGAGCTGCGCCCGTGGCTGTATCGCGCGACGCTGACGGAGGACTGCCGGATCTTCCAGGACATGAGCGTGGTGGAGATCACCGACGCGGTGCTCGCGAAGTATTCGTATCCGGTCGACAAGCGGCTCGCCGGCGCATTCCGCGGCGTCTATCCGAAGCGCGACGTGCAGCGTCAGGCGTTCGAGAGCGACTGGGCGTTCCTGCAGCGGCTGTGGGAGGAATGGGGCATCTGGTGGTGGATCGATCACGGGGATGGCCATCAGCGCCTGGTGCTGTGTGACACGACGGGCGGCCACCATCCGCACGGGGCGGCGTACGAGACAGTGCGCTACCTGTCGCCGGACGGCAAGCGCATCGACGAGGAGCACATCCACGCGCTGTCGGTGACGAGCCGCCTCACGTCGGGCAGCGTGACGGTGGTCGACTACGACTACACGCGCCCGCGCGCGAACCTGGCGGTCACCGAGGAGAACCCGCGCAAGACGGCGAGCGCGGACGGCGCAGTCTATGCCTGGGGCGACTACAGCCAGCCGCTGGCGGGTGCGCAGGGCGTGGCAGGTCAGCCGAACGACACCGAGCAGGAGTCTCGGCATCTGGCGCGCGTGCAGATGGAGGCACGACGCTGCGCCGGAGTGCGCGCGAACGGTAAAGGCAACCTGCGCGGGCTGACAGTGGGCTGCACGTTTGCGCTGACGGGCTATCCGCAGCAGGCGGCGAACCGCGAGTACGTGGTGCTGTCGTCGACACTTGACATCGAGGAGGTTGGCGATCGCTCGGGCGCCAGCGCGACGTACCGGTGCGAAACGGAGTTCGAGCTGCTGCCGGCGAACGAGCCGTTCCGGCTCGAGCGCAGCGTGCGCAAACCGGTATTGAGCGGGCCCGAGAAAGCGATCGTCGTGGGGCCAGCGTCACAGGAAATTTGGACCGACCGATTCGGCCGTGTGAAGGTCCAGTTCGCCTGGGACCGGCAGGGCAAGCTCGACGAGCATTCCGGGATCTGGCTTCGGGCGGTGATGCCGTGGCAGGGCGACGGCATGGGCGCGACGTTCGTACCGCGGATTGGCCACGAAGTCGTCGTGAGCCACTACTTGGGCGATCCGGACCTGCCGGTGATTACGGGCAGCGCGGTGAACGAGTTCCGCCAGCCGACGCTGGATCTGCCGGCGAACCAGACGGTGGCGCTGCTGCGCGGCCGGGAGATCAAGGGTACGGCGTCGGGCCACGTGGCGATCGACGATATGGAAGGGCAGATCCAGACGCAGATGGCGAGCGACGCGGGCAGCTCGCTGCTGGCGCTGGGGAACATCCGGCGGATCGTGAAGAAGACGGGCCGGGCGGATGCGCGCGGCAAGGGCTTCGACCTGCGCACGGACTTCTGGGGCGTGGTGCGGGCGCTGAGCGGTCTGTTCATCTCGACGGACGGCCAGCCGAACGGGGCGGGCCAGGCGAAGGAGGCGAAGGCGGCGGTGGGCCGGCTGACGCGTGCGCGGGAGCTGCAGGAGAGCCTGTCGGGGCTGGCGCAACAGCACGAAGCGCAGCAGCAGGGCACGGACCAGAGCGACGTCGCGAAGGCGATCAAGGCGCGCAACGAGGCGATCCGGGGTGACGCGCCGGCGGGCGAGAACGACTTCCCCGAGCTGAAGGAGCCGGACCTGGTGCTGGCGAGCGCGGCGGGGGTCAGCGTGGCGGCCGAGCGGAGCGCGCACGTGGCGAGCAACGAGGACGTCGCGGTGACGAGCGGCCGACACGTTGGGCTTGCGGTGGGTCATTCGCTGTTCCTGAGCGTGTCGAACGCGTTCTCGTTGTTCGTGCACAAGGCTGGGATGAAGCTGGTGGCGGCTGCCGGCAAGGTGCGCATCGAGGCACAGAGCGACGGCATCGACATGAAAGCGAAGCAGTCGATCACGATCGAAAGCACGACCGACAGCATCCATGTCTACGCGGCGAAGGAAATCCTGCTGCATGCCGGCAGCACGCAGATGCGCATCAGCGATCAGGGCTACACGGTGCACACGGCGGGCGAACACACGGTCTACGCCGCCAGCCATCAGACGGTTGATCCGCAACCCAAACCCATGAAGATCCCACTGACGGATATCAAGGATGCAAAGGTCGTGGAGCATTTCGTGCTGATGGAGCGCGAGTCGGGCTGGGTTTTGCCCCAGCAACGCTATCGCATCACGCTTGTTGGTGGGCAGGTGATTGAGGGCATTAGCAGCGCGAACGGCGAAACGTCGCTGGCTATGAGCAAAAGCCCACAGATCGCGACGCTAGATCTGTTACGTCACGACGGCTCATTGTTGGCGACGTCCCAGGCTGCCCTGCTGAAGGATGCGAATACGAAAGGAGCAGAGGGCTCGGAGGGGAAATACGCATGACTGGACCGCGCAAACACAAAGTTGGCCCACACGAAATGCAGGTCAACAAGGTGCAGCCGACCAGTGCCGGCGTGATGCCGCAATATGCACTGTGCACGCCTGATCAATGGGGGCTTCGGCATTCGGATGTTGATCCGCAGCGGCGCGGTCAGCTCCTATATCCCGTGGCCCGCGATTATGCAAAAGCGATTCAGCGAGTGCTGGTCAATCAAGTGCAGTGGGGCAATGCCTTCTTTGGACCGGAAGGTGTGGGACCTACGCTGAAGCTTCAATGGCCACTCAACGTTGACTCGACACAACAGCTTTTTCTGCTCGTACGTCCCGCTATTACTACTGCGTTGACTGATCCGGCGGCAGGCTATGGGATTCCGGCCGCTGCCGTACCGGTCAACATGGGCTTGGCGGTGCCGTCCGCCGGCGGCGCCGGACAGCAGGGCGTATTTAAGCCGAATGACTGGAGCCTGATCCTGAATGCCGAGCAACTCGCTCCGATGTTCCGCATAGAGGCCGTGGCAGATGCGAATAGCGGTAATCGGCCCGCGCAACTCGGACCTTTGAAGGTGTTTGCCGACACGCTTTATCACGAAGCTCGGCATTGCCAACAGTGGTTCTGGATGTATGCCCTGGTACAGCAGCACCCAGACAACTTTGAGATGCTTCCCAAAATTGCTCGGTGGCCGGACGCGGTCTCTGGCGGTAATCCGGAACCGGGACGAAGCCGCTTCCAACAGGCGCGTGACGTCGTCGCGCTGGCGGCTAGCCAGGAAATCCCAAGCGATCCGGCTGCTCTGGCCAGCCTCAAGCGCATGGCGATTGGCGAATACGTGTACACCCTGAACGTCTGGCGGCACGCAACGGTCCCGTACGTGCCTGCTTATCTTGCCGACGTCGCAGGGCTGGAAAATGAGTTTCAGGGAGCCCGAAAGTTGGCGACTGATTTGCTGCAGCGTGTAGGCATAGGAGGAACCTCAATTGATGTCGATGCAATGGTGGCGGAACCGAGCCGGTGTTATTGCGATTACACCGCGCGACCATGGGAAAACGATGCCTTCGTGTGCGGGGACATGGCTTCAGCGTACTGGGATGCGGAATTGGGGCTGGCACTCAAAACGTACCCGGCAGATCAGTGCAGTCATGCTTATGAGTTGGCTGACCGCGCTCGCAAGTTGGAGTCCCTCTTGTCAAGCACAGGAGGCTCCGAAGGTGGGCAATGAGATGCAGGAGAAGGCGCAGAGCCGAATGATGACTGAGGCTCAGCAGGCGAAGCTGATGCAATTTGTACGCATCGGGTTGCAATGGGTGTCCGGACAGATATCGTTTGAAGATGTGGAACGAACGTTCGGCAAACCGAAGAAGTATGACGCCGACGGAGTTCGTATGATCGACTATGCCTATTACGTCGACGATGACGTGATCTCGGTGAAGTTCTCCTACGACAAACTCTCCCCGATTGATGGCAAGCCCGGGCTCGGTGGATTCGAGTTGAAGGTGAAAGATGGTGTTAGTACGAACATTCCATATGAAACGTGGGACACCTTGGGGCTGGTTCGCGCCAAACGTGGCGCGTTGATCGACAGCGGCCGTACCGACCAAGGGGATTTTTTTGATCCAACCGGTCTCAGAGACGTTACCGGCTGGGACCCAAAGAATTACGTCACGTTCAGTTACCGCCTACCAATGCCGCTGGACTCTCCGTTCGAAGTGGGGGCTGGCTTCAGCTATCTCGGTGAATGGATAAGCAAGAACGGTGGCGCCACCCTTAGCAATTTCCGTAACGCAGTCAATCTGCGCGATCTAGGCATTGGTCGCCATTACTTGACGCCTGATGAACTTCAGCAGCGAGAACAGGCGAAGCGCCAGAAATACGGCGAAATGAACCTATGCACCGGCATGCTCTGCCCGGAGACGGGCATGTGGCAAGGCTTTTCGGAGAGCAACTCCGCAGACGTCACGGTGGTATGGAAGGGCCAGAAATTCCCGAGTGTACGCACGTTGACCCATCAGGAAGAGCGGGAGCAGCGCCGGCCGACTAGCTGGGTGGCTGGGCAATGGATGTGGTTGAGGGAACTCGACGACAACCGAACGCAAGCGAACGACAAGGGAGTTTGATCATGTTGAGCCTTACCCAAGCACGTACGCTGTCCATTTCGGGCGCGGCGCTGCCGACCTATTCGACTGGCGGGCTGCCAGTGTTCGCGCCGGTGCGGCTGCAGGGCAGCGAGGCGGTGGGCCGTCTCGAGTCCTGCCGCTACCTGGTCACGCTGCGCACCGACGACGCGTTCGCGTTCTCGCCAAGCGTCACCGCCAACCTCGACCTGGACAAGCTCGTCGGCACCGAGGTGACGGTGTCGATCCAGCTCGAAGGCAAGGGGCAGTTCATCCCCGGTCTCGCGGGCAACGCGGGGCTCGGCAACATCGGTGCGGGCACACGCGAGATCACGGGGCTGGTCACCGCGGCGCGTGTGGCCGGCGAGGACCGGCACTCGATCCTGTACGAGCTCGAGCTGCGCCCGTGGCTGTACCGCGCGACGCTGACAGAGGACTGCCGGATCTTCCAGGACATGAGCGTCGTCGAGATCACCGACGCGGTGCTCGCGAAGTATTCGTATCCGGTCGACAAGCGGCTCGCCGGCGCATTCCGCGGCGTCTATCCGAAGCGCGACGTGCAGCGTCAGGCGTTCGAGAGCGACTGGGCGTTCCTGCAGCGGCTGTGGGAGGAATGGGGCATCTGGTGGTGGATCGATCACGGGGATGGCCATCAGCGCCTGGTGCTGTGTGACACGACGGGCGGCCACCATCCGCACGGGGCGGCGTACGAGACAGTGCGCTACCTGTCGCCGGACGGCAAGCGCATCGACGAGGAGCACATCCACGCGCTGTCGGTGACGAGCCGCCTCACGTCGGGCAGCGTGACGGTGGTCGACTACGACTACACGCGCCCGCGCGCGAACCTGGCGGTCACCGAGGAGAACCCGCGCAAGACGGCGAGCGCGGACGGCGCAGTCTATGCCTGGGGCGACTACAGCCAGCCGCTGGCGGGTGCGCAGGGCGTGGCAGGTCAGCCGAACGACACCGAGCAGGAGTCTCGGCATCTGGCGCGCGTGCAGATGGAGGCACGACGCTGCGCCGGAGTGCGCGCGAACGGTAAAGGCAACCTGCGCGGGCTGACAGTGGGCTGCACGTTTGCGCTGACGGGCTATCCGCAGCAGGCGGCGAACCGCGAGTACGTGGTGCTGTCGTCGACACTTGACATCGAGGAGGTTGGCGATCGCTCGGGCGCCAGCGCGACGTACCGGTGCGAAACGGAGTTCGAGCTGCTGCCGGCGAACGAGCCGTTCCGGCTCGAGCGCAGCGTGCGCAAACCGGTATTGAGCGGGCCCGAGAAAGCGATCGTCGTGGGGCCAGCGTCACAGGAAATTTGGACCGACCGATTCGGCCGTGTGAAGGTCCAGTTCGCCTGGGACCGGCAGGGCAAGCTCGACGAGCATTCCGGGATCTGGCTTCGGGCGGTGATGCCGTGGCAGGGCGACGGCATGGGCGCGACGTTCGTACCGCGGATTGGCCACGAAGTCGTCGTGAGCCACTACTTGGGCGATCCGGACCTGCCGGTGATTACGGGCAGCGCGGTGAACGAGTTCCGCCAGCCGACGCTGGATCTGCCGGCGAACCAGACGGTGGCGCTGCTGCGCGGCCGGGAGATCAAGGGTACGGCGTCGGGCCACGTGGCGATCGACGATATGGAAGGGCAGATCCAGACGCAGATGGCGAGCGACGCGGGCAGCTCGCTGCTGGCGCTGGGGAACATCCGGCGGATCGTGAAGAAGACGGGCCGGGCGGATGCGCGCGGCAAGGGCTTCGACCTGCGCACGGACTTCTGGGGCGTGGTGCGGGCGCTGAGCGGTCTGTTCATCTCGACGGACGGCCAGCCGAACGGGGCGGGCCAGGCGAAGGAGGCGAAGGCGGCGGTGGGCCGGCTGACGCGTGCGCGGGAGCTGCAGGAGAGCCTGTCGGGGCTGGCGCAACAGCACGAAGCGCAGCAGCAGGGCACGGACCAGAGCGACGTCGCGAAGGCGATCAAGGCGCGCAACGAGGCGATCCGGGGTGACGCGCCGGCGGGCGAGAACGACTTCCCGGAACTGAAGGAGCCGGACCTGGTGCTGGCGAGTGCGGCAGGCGTCAGCGTGGCGGCCGAGCAGAGCGCGCACGTGGCGAGCAACGAAGACGTCGCGGTGACGAGTGGCCGACACGTGGGGCTGGCGGTGGGTCATTCGCTGTTCGCGAGCGTGTCGAATGCGTTCTCGCTGTTTGTGCACAAGGCAGGGATGAAGCTGGTGGCGGCCGCAGGCAAGGTACGCATCGAGGCGCAGAGCGACGGCATCGACATGAAGGCCAAGCAGTCGGTCGGTGTGATGAGCACCACCGACAGCATTGAACTCCACGCGGCCAAGGAAATCGTGCTGCACGCGGGGAGCACCGAAGTGCGAATCAGCGATCAGGGCTATACGGTGCACACGGCCGGCGAGCACACGATCCACGCAGGCGGCCACCAGACTGATGGTCCGCAGGGGCAGGGCGGCGGCTTCCCACCGTTCCCGAAGTCCGGGCCTGGTCAACTGGAAGTGCTGCGCCACTATGTGACGAATGCTCCGGTCGATAAGAACACCATCGCTGTGACGGACAGTCTTGGCGCAATCCACAAAGGGACGCTCGATGCATCCGGCAGAACCATCGTGAGCGGGTTGGCGCCCGGTGCGGTCACCGTGCAATACGGGCTTGACCCGCACGACTCCTGGGTCATGTCGAGCTACCTGAAGCAGCCCCGCTGGAACCCCGCAGGCGCTGCCTGACGCGCATCGGCCAGTCAATCAATCCATTCCACAGTCCGAACAAGATCATGGCTGATAAACAGCAGTCCCTTCCGTCGGTCGACGCGGCGATCGTTCCGCTCAATCAAGTTCACATCGCCGACCTCGAGGCCGGCGCGTCGCATTTCGATCATTGGCTGCGCACCGCGAGCGGCGGCTACGTAACGCTTGAGCGCATCAAGGAAGTCTCGGCCGTGTTGCCCGTGGTCGGGAACATCATTGCTGCCGTCGACGTGTGCGGCGACATTTCGAAGCTGATTCAGAATCGGAACGTTCAGCCCCGATCGGAAGCGGAAAAGATCGACAGGATCCTCGATTGGGCCAACCTGGCGATTAACTTGATCGGAGTGCTGCCGATCCCGCCAGGGACGACGGCCGCTCGCATGTCGTTGCGTCCGACTTTGGGCCTGGTGCGGCAAGCGGTCAAGGCAGGCTCGAAAGATCTAGCCAAGGCGTCGGTGGCGGTTATCGCGGGGCATTTCACTGCCACCCTGATGGGTGATCTACAGCCGTTTGTCGAACAGGCAAAGGCGAGGTTGACGGAGCTGCTGAAGCACGCCGGGATCGAGGCAGAGAAGCGCCTGAATCAATTGGCTGACGGGCTCGACGCATTGGCTTCCGGGCGCTTGAGCGATCCGAACGTGAATCTTGCGGCCGCAGGCCACAAAGTGTCACGTGTTTCAGCCAGCTCGCTTATCCACGACCCAACCAAAACGCTCGGCGATCTGTTCGGCGCAGTGTGGGAAGTCTACAAGGCGGGCGCGAAGGCCGAAGTGAATTTCGTCGTTTCGATGACGCCCAATGAGGCACGGTCGACGGTCCGACAACTGGCCGCAGATATTCGAGCCAGCATTCCGGACGTCAAGAAGCGCATTCAGAGCTTGTCCAGCGAAGATGTCGGCACCGTGATGTACATGCTGAATATCCTGATCCGTGCGATTCAGGAATACGAGAGGACAAAGCACAAGCTTGCTGCGACCGTCGACAGCAACAAGAAGAACCAAGCGCGTCGGACAGAGGGCGGTCAACAAGCTGAAATTTCGGCTAATGAGGCAAAAGCGCGGAAGCCAGGACCAGGTTGCGGATGTGAGCCACCCGCAAGGGTTGGGGCTGCGATTGGCTTAGCCTTGGGAGACGAATCGTTTACGCATGTCGACTTTGTATTGTCGGGGATCATGCCAGTCGAATGGGCGCGCACATATCGCTCGAACTTCGATGCACACGATGAGCAGGGGCCGCTCGGCCCACGCTGGACAACACCGTATCACGTCGCCTTCGAGGCCAAGGATGATGGATTTGCCTATCACGATGCTTCGGGAAGAAGCCTGATATACCCAGCGCTGAAGCCGGGGCAGCCGCATCGCGATTCAATCGAGTCTTGCACGATCACCCGTGAATCCGAAAATGTTATCCGGCTCGTACGCGGTGAGACGATTATCGAGTCCTACGGGCGGCACGGAACACGTTTTGTGCTTGAGAAAATTGAAGATCGCTCCGGCAATGCGGTGGCGCTGGTGTGGGTGGACGGGTTGCTTACCCGGATCGAAACGGCAGATGCCATCGCGACGCTGACCTACGATAACGTCGGCCGCATCATGCGTGTCGCGCTGGTTGACGCCGCAGGAAAGGCGATGCGCACTCTCGCACGGTATCGCTACGACGAGGCGGGCGATCTAGTGGAAGCAAACGACGAGAATGCGGCGGCGTGGAGTTACGAGTACTCATATCACCTAGTGACGCGTTATAGCGACCGGACTGGACGCGGGATGAATCTTGAGTGGGACGGCACGCACCTTGATGCGAAAGCGATTCACGAATGGGCGGATGACGGTACGTTCGACACCCGCCTGACGTGGCACGACCATCTGCGGCTGACCTTCGTAACCGACGCGCTTGGCAATACGACTCAACAGTACTACGACATCGACGGTTACGTGTATCGGATCATCTATCCCGACCACACCGAAGAATGGTTCATGCGCGACGCAGACAAGCACGTGGTGCGCCATGTGTTCCCAGACGGCACAGCGGAATCGTTCACGTGGGACGACGCAGGACAGATGACATCGCATACGTTGCGCGATGGCCGCATCGCATACTATGTCCACGATCGCCACGGTAATCTGACTGGACTGCAGGATCCAGAAGGCCATCGCTGGGAGCGCTACTACGATAGCAAAGGGCGTGTGACCGAGGCGCTCGATCCGCTTGGCCGGTTGACAAAATACGAATACGATCGCGCTGGTCTGCCTGTTGAGATTACGGATCCGATGGGCGGCACGACAAAGATCGTTTGGCGTACAGATGGACAGATCGCGAGCTATACCGACTGTTCCGGCAAGACCGCCACGTGGAAGTATGACGAACGCGGGCGGCTTGTTCAGCAGCAGAACGCCGTTGGTGAGATTACGCGTTACGGCTACGAGGCCGGGCAGCTTGCATGGGTGACGCGGCCCGAGGGGCTGCGTGACACCTATGCACGCGATGCCGAGGGCCGACTGCTTGAGCACGTGGATGGCCTGAATCGATCGACGCGATACAGCTACACGGCTGCAGGCCTGTTGGCGAAGCGAATCAACGCGCGTGGCGATTCAGTCGAATACGGCTGGAACCGGCTTGGACAGGTCGCGCTAATGCGTAACGAGAACGGCCGAGAGTATCGGTTTGGCTACGACCCCGCAGGGCGTCTTAGCAGCGAAACCGACTTTGATGGCCGCGAGACGCGGTATTACCGTGCTGCGGGCAGCGCGCTCTTGACGAACCGCCTGTACGGCGGCGTTATGCAGGCCTTCGAATATGACGCCATGGGCCGCCTTGAATCCCGACGCGGTTGGACTGCGCAATTCACGGACCGCGGGCACGTCTTCCTGGATCCGCAAGGCGAGGTAGCTGTCGAGAGGGAGTCGTTCCAATACGACGGCCTAGGCCGATTTATACAGGCGGTCAACGATCAGTCGAGTGTGCGGCGCTTCTACGATCCGGTCGGAAATCTGGCGCGCGAACACGTGCACATGCGGGTCGAAGGCAAGGAGTATGAGTTCGTGTGGCGTCACGAACATAACGAGGTTGGGGCACGAGTTGCCACCATTCGGCCGGATGGCCACCGATTGGATTGGCTCACCTACGGTTCCGGCCACGTGCATGGAGTCATGCTCGATGGAACGAGCATTGCAAACTTCGAACGCGACGACGCCCACCGTGAAACGCAGCGCGAGCTTGGTAACGGTCTGACGCAGACGACGCTTTACGACGAGGCTGGTCGGCTAGCGCGGCAACTGCTGCAGGGCGCCGGCGGAAAAGTGATGGAGCGCCGGTACCAGTATGACGCCGCGGGACAGTTGACCCAGATCGGGGACTTGCGGCGCGGCGAACTGCAGTACGCGTACGATCCGATTGGTCGACTGACGCGTGCGCAATCATCTCTTGGCATTGAAACCTTCTCGTTCGATCCGGCGAGCAACATTGTCGAGTCGAAGGAGCGTGACGAACACGGCATTGGAGTGCTAGGTGGAGCTAGATCGGCACCGCTGCTGGACAACTTGCTGAAGGACTATTCGGGCACCCACTTCGCTTACGATGAACTGGGTAATCTGAAACAGCGCACGCGTAACGGTGAGCGCACCGACTTCGAGTGGGGCAGTCTGGGCCGGATGGTGTCGGCACGCGATCGGTATATGCAGGCGACGTACACGTATGACGCGCTCGGCCGGCGTATTGCGAAGCTCACCGAGCCGCTGGTGCCATATCTCGCTGGTGCTGGCAGTGGCTGGCGGGATGCAGAACGGCAACGTTTGAAGCAGGAGCGTGGTTACGGCTTCACGTTGTACGGTTGGGACGGAGATACGTTGGCGTATGAAACGTCGTGGGACACGCGTGAGACGACCCACTACGTATACGAGCCGGACGGTTTCTCGCCGCTTGCTCAGGCGAAGGGGCCGGCAGCGTTCCACGATGGTAGCGCCGGCGTTGCGGCACTTACTGGCGTTGCCTACTACCACTGCGATCAGATCGGCACGCCTCAGGAGATCACTGACGACGCAGGTGGGGTGGCGTGGTCATCGCGCTATAAGGCGTGGGGTGAGGCGAGGGAGGTGATCAGCGACGCGGCACGTAAGGCTGGTATCACGAATCCGTTGCGGTTCGCGGGTCAGTACTTTGATCGCGAGACGGGCCTACACTATAACCGGCACCGGTACTACGATCCGAGCAGCGGACGCTTTGTTAGCAAGGACCCGATCGGGCTTGCTGGGGGCATAAACGTCTATCAATACGGCCAGAACCCGGTTGGTTGGACCGACCCCCTGGGGTTGATGCCGTGGAAGTGGAATGAAAACGGCATGGGCCACCACATGGTATGGAGAAAGAAAGCCGAATCGTGTGGATTGAAACACCTGGCTACTAAGCGTGATACTCCAACGTATTTCCCGAAACCGTATAAAAAGGGCGATCATGAGGAGCTGCACCGAGTGCAAGGTGTATTCCTAGGGGGACGTCAAGGAGATTGGTCTGGCACGTCGGACGAGCTGCTCGTCGCTTCCGGTAAAGGACTCGAAGGTATGACAATGAAAGGGGATCTCAGAATTCCATCGACTGGTGAGGTTCTCGCTAAAGATGTCACCCCTTCAGAAGCCTACAAGAAGTTAATGGAGTGGCATGCCGCAAAACTTAAGAAAGACTGCTCGTAACATGAGGAGAAGGCGATGGTAGTCGGCGAAATTGACGTTGAAGCGAACGGAATTGTTCTGCTGGATCAAGAAGTTCTTCATCAGACTCTCAGGTGGACACCAGTGGCGCCTGGTGAGCGTGATCTTATGAGTGAATTCTTCAGCTCGGATCTTGGGGACGAGGTTATCCAAAAAGGGGCGATAGTCCCTCTTCTCTCAATTGATGACGGCGGCTACGAGATTGTTTGTCGGTTGTCCAGTGAGCGAAGTACCGTCAACGACCTTGTTGTCACACGAAATGGCTGCTTTCCTTTGTTGGTAAGGGAGGGTGCACGTTTCTATGATCTGGAAAATTTGATGCACTGGCCGCCGATTGAGACTGGTGTAGATTCTGATCTAAAGCCCGGATTCTATTCGGTGACAATAAACGGATTTAGATCTGTCGAGTCTGGAAGAATTGTCCGTGCTGGATACGAATTCGTTTGCGAGTCAACTGATGAATTGATTGAGTATTCGGCGGAAATAGATAAATATATGCGTGTCTTTTTTTAAAACGTTTGATGCGCTGAATGGCGGATGGTTTGGTGGAAACGCGGAAGATCTCGGTGTCACATGGGGCGGGCGAAATCGCCCTTTGGGGGCAATCCAGGTTGTCGACTTCCGCTTCGCACGCCCATCCGATCTCGGAAATTGTCGCCATTGACAGGGGTGTTAATGTTCGTGGTCGTGGAAGGTGCGTTTGATTGTTAATCGAGGCAGTGATAGCAATGAGAGAAGCGCCTCCGACGCTGAAGCGCGTGAGAGGCATTTCGATCTAACCATCGGCGGTGGGGTATATCTCTCGCGTGCGATCGATGTCGCAGAGACCGAGGATCCCGTGTTGACCGACTACTTGTCACGCGCGTGGATGGAGTTGGCCAGCACATCGCCAACGCCGGTACCGCGGTGTCCACACTGTGACGGTCTCCGGGTTCGTCCACGTCAATTCGGTGGTCCGAAAAAACAGCTTCCCGGGTACTTCTGTCACGTATGTAAGCGCAGCTTCAATCGCTTGACCGGCACACCATTCGCACGCTTGCGCAATCAGGCGAACGTCGGTGGGTTAATTCCGATGCTTTCGCGCCAGACAACCTTGACGCAGGTGACTGAGCGGATCGGGATGTCGTATGAAGGTGTCCTTTCGTGGCTCCTGGCATTCCGGCGTTACGTGCTCGAGATCGATCCTTCGGGTGCGTGGGAGGCTCGCATTCGGCTTGGGATGCACGCTCTACCACATGCTCGATGCATCCGCTGCGGCTTCGAGGGCGGCTTCTTTTCTGGGGGCTTCGATGTGCAGCGCCGTCGCCGCATTCGATGTCCTCAATGTGGGCGTCATCGGTTGTTGGACGTGACCCAGCGTGAGGGGCAGGCACTCGAAGCAGTCGTAGTGCGTGATTCAATTGTGCCGGCCGTGCGCCGGCGACGAAAGCACTATCCGGACATGGCCATGCCACAGGTTCAACGCGCGGCCCGAGTGGACAACGCGGCGCCGAATGTCGCTTCTCGGTCTTTGCGAAAGCTGGAAGGTATTCCTTTGCCTTTGAGGCGTTTGCCAAGGGGAACGGTTCAACGCTCCGAAGACGTTGCTCTCTCTGCCTTTCTCGTCGATCAGATTGACAAGGTGCTGAGCTCGGACCCGACACCGGTCTCATGTCCGTGGTGCGGTGGGGACCGTACCGGTTACCACCCCTATCGACGGCCGAGTGGGCTTCCAGGTTTCCGATGCCAGTCGTGCCTAGCGTATTTCACGCGTGCGTCGAATACTCCGTTGCTGCTTCCGCGGGCACGTATGCACGCGCGTCGCTTCGTTACATTGCTCGGTTGGCGGGATGGGTACGAGGCGGTTGCGCAAGAGCTCGGTGTCGGGCACAAGGTGGTGAGGCGCTGGGTTCGTTTATGGCGGCAATGGTTGTTGCTGCTTGACCCTAGTGGAGACATGGAACAGCGCGTGCGGCTCGGAATTCCACCTGTGCTGCGGCGATCCAAATCTAGGTGATCACGTGAAGTGCTGCGTAGTCACTGACGCTCTCGTCGACGCCAGCTTGGTTGGGTGGTTGCCGACGTCGACCGGCCGACAACAAGAGGCCTACGCGCGGAGCGGTCGAGTTTCCCCGCAGTTTTCTGGGCACACGAGGACGTGATGTTGGAAAAGCAAGGCAAGTGGGACTTGGAAAAGATGAAGTCGATCGCTTCGGAAATCGGTTGGGAATGCGTATCTGACCAATGGCGGGGCGATCACACCCGTTACCGATTTAAGTGCGCGCGTGGGCACGAGTTCTTTCGCCCGGCCCGTGGACTATTCCACATCACTTTGTTGCATGCGTGCACGATGTGCAAACTGGAGGATGTGCAGGCCAGCTTGCAGGAAACGGTGGCCAAGCGAGGTGGGACACTGCTGAACGGACCGGTTACCGATCTACGAAAACGCTACCGATTGCGTTGCCGTCAGGGGCACGAATGGGTAACGGGAGGACGGGAGATCATTGATGGATGCTGGTGCACCGCCTGTGCTCATATTGATAGCACTGGCGTTTGCCCAGAAAAAGGTGCCGTGGTCGACGTAGAGGCAATTCATGGTGCTCGGAACCGGAGTCGAACCGGCACGCCTTACGGCGGGGGATTTTAAGTCCCATGCGTCTACCAATTTCGCCATCCGAGCGCGATCGATGCGCTTCCTGTCGATCGAACATGGCAGCGAGGTATGGCCCGTTGCTGCTCCAGTTGGGTGTGAACCGGAGGCCCGATGGAGCGGGTGAAGGGAATCGAACTCATTTAGCTACACCCGCGACGTGTGCAATTGTACCGTAAGCGGTCAGCGAAGCACTCCTCTCACTACGACTTGCGTAACTCATGATCGAGGAACCTCGAAGAAATGCCCAACCCTTGTTTGGCACATCGTGTGCGGATTGCAATCGCCAGATAGCGTACGAGAAGTGCAAAGCGCCACGGATCGGTAGCCGAAGCCGTGAGCCGTAGGCGTTGGAGCGCATCGCCAATCGCCGCACGTGCGAGAGCACGATTTTGTACATCGAATGCGATGGTCAATTGATGTCAATTCCATGCCGTAGGCGTTGCTGCCTGGGCTTCTCGCGGCGACAATCTTGCCACCCTTGTGGACGAGGGGCTGGCATAGGTGAGTCGGGAGAGCCGTTCCGAATAGGGGCGGCTTTCTTTTCTGTATTCCTCAAGGATCGGGTGACGTTCGCTTTTCAGCACGATCGGACCGACAGCCGGCGGCAGGGAAAAATGCCATTCGCCCGAAGCCACCGCCGCGACACCTAAGCCCGGCCTTTGACGATTGCACGGGGCTGAGACGCGGTCGGCCAACCCACGCAAATGAATTTCAACAAGATGAAAATAAAGACAGGCCTTTTCGGGGTGTTGCTGGCGATCTCGACGGCAACGGCATATGGACTCGGTGTGCAGAGCATCCCTACTGAACCGGCCGCGTCAGCGCCGACAGCGAATCCAGTGATTAGCTTGACGCCGGCACAAGTCACTCAACGTGCGCGTGCTTATTTTGCGCAGCACGGCTTGGATCCCGACTCGGAAAACGGGCAGATCATGACCGTATGGTTTACCAAGGTTGTGCAAGACCCGGGCTATCTTGACAGACTGAGCAACCTGCGCGATCAGCTGGCCAGTGGGGCAGGCACGATGCTACCGGCCACCGACAGACTGAAGTTCCTTCGGTTGCTGAAGGATATATCGAGCGAATCGCAAAACGGTTGCGAGGCGTTGAAATTGGCCAAGAGCGGCGAGTTGGTGGCGCTGGCGAAGATGTCGTCGCCGAAGACGCTTCGCAAAATGGCCGAACTGGTGGACATCGGAGCTGCGAAGCGCGAGGCGTCGTCGGAAGACGAGCACTACACCATTGCAGAATTGCTTGATGTGGAGGCGCGTCTAAATACAATCGATTCGCAGCCTGAGCTTTTCAAGCAAAGCAAGGCGAACAGTTGTGGATCGGTCGGCATTCTCTATGACATCTTCGGCACGCTTCCCGAGCCGGAACGGCACCGTGCGACCTACGATTTTTTCAAGATGATGACTGGGGGCAAGTCGGCGAGCGAGATCGTACTTGCTGATCCCTTCGCATATCTGGATGAAGTTTTCGATGATCGTCGCTTGCCGGACGCTATTCGGGGCCGGTTACCGGCCGACGGCAGCCGGCCGCTTCCGTATGCACGCCTGATTGTGGACGGAGAATGGGTGAACAAGATGACCCCCGAGGATTCCGGGCCGTTTGTCGACACCTTCGTCAATCGACACAACAACGGCGTGGTCGTCGATCTGTTGACGCCGAAGGGCGTATCGGGGACTTCGCGCTGGGTGGCTTTCGATATGTCGTATGGAATCGCGGACCTGATGACCCAGAACGTCAACGGTCGCCTCTATGCAACGATGCTCGGTACACAAACGAAAACTTCGACGATCGAACTGGCGAACGAACCGATGGCGGAGGGCAAGCATGTCGAGATTGCACTGCCGCAGCCGTCGAGCCACGGCCAATTGACCCGTCGATGCGAAATCGGCAAGACGGAGCCTGCATCGGCGATCTTCGACACGTTGACGGGCAATGCGATCAACCTGGATTGCAGCGAGGTACGCAAGGACGGGAAGACTGTTCGCGCTCGCTCCGTGTGGCTGGCTGATTACGGAATCGAGCTGTACAAGTCGTTCGACGATGAAGACGGCAGAACCGACGTCATCATCAAGAACATCACGATCGTGAAGCAATGAATCCGGTGGGCGAACATCGGTCGCGCGTTTCGGCTGGCAGGCGCACCAGCTCCTGTCGCTGTGCGCTGAAATCATCGGTCGTCACCGCAACGTTGATCGCAGGACTGACAGTCGTTGCAGGCAGTTCAGCTGCGCCGCAACCCACGTCGCCGCTTGTCGCAATGCCGTTGAATCGCAGTGCTGTGTTCGTTCCAGTGCGTGACGACACGACGCCGTGCTCGCTGGCATTGAACGCTCGATTCGGCAGTATTCCACTGAAGGACAGACCCACGCGGATTCGCAGCCTATGCCGCCAGGACGCCGGGACAGGTAACCTGACGGCCCGCGCGCTCTATGGGCAGATGGTGCTGCACGGCTATGCGGGACGCCCCAACCCGAAGCGCGGGATGGCGATTCTGAACTCGGCGGCGAGCGACGGTTCGACGGTTGCCAAACGTGCACTCGGTTACCTCTACTACGATGGTATCGCGGTGCCGCGCGATGCTGCGGAGGCGCGCGCATGGTTCGTGTCGGCGGTACGCGACGGCGATACGGTGTCGGCAAACCAGCTGGGCGGGATGAGCGCGGACGGTGATGGGCAACCTGCAGACGACGTTGCTGCCTACCGTTACTTTGTGACCGCCGCCGAAGGCGGATCTGCGGCGGGAGCGACCAACGCAGGTAAATTCTTGCTGGCCGGACGTGGGGTAGCGCGCGATCCGGTGGCTGCTGTAGCGTGGCTGTTGCGCGCCGCAGAGGACGGCGAGCCGAACGGGCAGTTCTTGCTGGGCTTGATGCTCGTCCAGGGCGACGGCGTCCCGCACGATCTGGACGAAGGAACGAAGTGGTTGCGTGCCGCAGCGGATCAGGACAACACCGAAGCCCAGGCGGTGCTAGGCAATCTGTATCTCACGGGCATCGGCGTACCGCGCGACATGGGGCGCGGCTTCGGCCTCATGTCGACGGCGGCCCTTTCCGGTTCGGCCTACGCGCAGCGTCGGCTCGGCGATCTGTACCGAAGCGGGACGGGTGTGTCCCGCGACGACGCGAAGGCGCGCGATTGGTATCGCAAGGCGGCGCTTGCCGGCGACGCGCGTGCGCGTTATGCATTGGCGAACCTCTATCTGTTCGGTCAGGGTGGCCCAGTCGATAGGGAAGCTGCATTGGGATGGATGCAGGGCGCGGCCGACACGGGTTTGGCCGTTGCCCAGAACGATCTCGGCGCGATGCTGCAGAACGGACTTGGGACGCAGCCGAATTCGGCCGCCGCGAAACCGTGGTTCGAAAAGGCCGACGCGCAGGGTAATGGTGCCGCGGCGGCGAATCTTTCCCGTTACGCGGCCCGAGGCGACGGCGAACCCGTGGATATGCGCAAGGCCTTTCGATTGGCGAAGCGGGGCGCGGATCGTGGCGACGGATCGGCCACACTGATGGCCGCCGGCATGGCATGGCGCGGAGACGGTACGAGCCTCGACCGTACGCAGGCGATGGAATGGTTTCGCTCTGCCGCAGATCGAGGCAACGTCGAGGCGGCACGCTGGGTTGGCTATCAGTACCTGTCGGGAACCGCCGGCGTGCCGCGCGACGAGCAAATGGGCTTGCGATATCTGGCGAAGGCGGCCGATGCCGGCGACCAGGCTGCCGGCGTATCGGTCGGCTTTTATCTGAGCGAGCACAACATGTCGTTCGAAGGCAGGACGGGACGTCAGTGGCTGGAGGACCTAGCCAACCGGAAGGTACCAGGCGCATTTACGGCGCTCGGCTCGTCGAATTGGCGCGAGCAGCCAGCGATCGCGTTCGACTGGTTTTCGCGCGGCGCGAAGCTGGGTGACGCCGGGTCGCAAGCGATGCTGTGCGCGATGTACCTGGACGGTAACGCTACGCCGCGCAATCCGGCCGAGGCCGCACGTTGGTGCCGCGCGGCGGCGGCCGGCAAAAACGCCGGCGCGATGCGTCTGCTTGCGTCACCCGACAGAGATTTCGTCACCGTTGACGAACGCGCATACTGGCAATGGAAGCTCGCGGATCAGGGTGATGCGGCGTATCAGTCGACCCTCGGCGATGCCTATGACCTAGGCGACGGCGTACCGGCGGACTTCGGTGCGGCGACGTACTGGTTTCGCCGCGCGGCGGAGCAGGGGAACGTGTCGGCACAAGGCTCGCTCGCGTGGCATCTGTCGACCGGGCTCGGCGGACAGTTCGACGAATACGAGGCCTTCGCATGGGCGCTACGTGCCGCGCCGTCAAGCGCCGAGGCGAAGCGAATGGTGGGTCTCGCCTATCTGCGCGGTCGCGGCGTCACCCGCGATTCAAAGGCCGCGTCGACGTGGCTCGAAAGCGCGGTCGCTGCTGGATCGCAATGGGCGGAAAGTGACCTCGCACTGATGTACGAAACGGGCGATGGCGTGTCCTTGAACGAAACGACGGCAATGGATTTGCACCGCCGCGCCGCGCAACGTGGCTCGGCGGTCTCGGCGATCGCACTGGCGCTGCGCAGCGTCGCGACGGGATCGGAGGTGGCGCTCTCGATCGGCGAAAAGCGCTGGCTCGTTCCGGCCGATCCGGCGGCCACACTATGGAGCGATTCGCCAGTCGGCGCGACCGCGGCCGCGAATCGCCAATGGGATGGTCTGTCGAGCCTGAATGAGGCGTTGCTTGGGGATCCGTTCATGCAGTATGCGGTCGGCATCCGGTTTCTGACCGGCAACGGCTTGCCGAGAGACCGCGCACTCGGCGCCGCATGGATCGAGCATGCGCGTGTGAGTTTCGACGCGGTACCCCGTTTTCGACAGTACGGCGCTGCTACGGCCCTCGTCGAGGCGAGAATCGCCGGCAGACTGGATGACGACGAAAAGAGGCGTGCATCTGATATCGCCGACAATCTCGACGGGACGCTGCGTCGAGTATGGCCGGATGGCGCGCGCGGAGTGGAGCCTCACGATTAACCGTTGTGTACCGATGCAAAATCTATGTCATTGCAATCGAGCAATAGGCTTCACTCTTTCTTTGCAGCATTGATCGTCGCGTACCCGCTGGCGCATGGCTCGCCGGCATGTGCGCAAGGCGTTATGGATTCCACGGAACGCGCGCACAGCGCGCCACCGTCGGTGGAGCGGCGTGCCGAGCCTATCTGCGCAGCTGCGGCAGCGACCGCGGCAAAATTTACTGAGATCGAACGCGAAGCCAAGCAGGGAAATCCGGTGGCGCAACACAGCCTCGGTGTTTTCTACTGGTGCGGGACAGGGGCAAAAGAAGACTTCTCCGAAGCGGCCGCGTGGTATCGGCGAGCTGCCGACCAGGGGTACTCTCACTCGCAATTCAATCTGGGTGAGTTGTACCTCCATGGGTATGGCGTCCAGCGCGACGAAGTGAGCGCAGCATACTGGTTACGGAAGTCAGCCGATCAAGGAGAAGCCCGGGCCCAATCCGAGCTGGGGAATTTGTATTTTCTGGGCGTCGGTGTGCGTGAGGACCAGGCACAGGCTGCGATGTGGTTGCGAAAGGCCGCAATGCAAGGCGACGCGAATGCCCAAACCCGGATCGGTCTCATGCTGAAGAACGGTTTCGGAATGCGACCGAACCTGATCGCCGCCTATGCCTGGTTGAAGATTGCCGAAATCACCCACCCCAGCTCAGTGGTCGGAGAACTTGACTATCTCCCCGAGTTGTCCGGCGACGCGCTGTCAGTTGCGGAGGGAATTGCAAGCGGCTGGAAGATCGGCGATTCGGTGCCGGAGGACATCCAGCCACCGAAGCCATAGTCGATCGATTGCGGTGTGCAATGAGGGGAAGTTGTAGGTAGGGGCGCGATGTGCGGCATCTCGGGCATGCGCGTTCCGTGCATCGTTTCATCTCAAATGGAGATTCGCTTGGTTCATACCCGTCGCCTGTTTGCGCTCTCGGCCCTGCTTATGGCAACTCACCTAGCAGTACGCGCTCAGGATATTGATTTTGCGCTCACACAAGCGAATGAGCTCGGTGTGCTCAAGTTCTGTAAATCAAAGGGATTTGTCGACGATGCAGCGATAGACCTCAAGGGCAAATTCGTTGACCTAGCTGGCGGGGCGGACCCAAAGGCAATGGATGCTGCTCGGAAGAAAGGCGAGGACGGCATTCATTCCAATATGGGCATCGATCAATCGATAGCGGAGCTTTCGAATGACTATATCCGTGTGCTGTGCGAATCGCAGGCTGATCTCGACCGTGCGATCGCAACTAGATACGGTATTTCCCCGTGAGGCTACCAGGACGTTACGAAGCTTGAGGCTTCCGCATCGATCCGATCAAACGGATGATCTAGGGGAAAGCGCGAGACCAGTACGGCCTAGGAAGTTAGATTATACGGCTTGGAATATCCTTCAGCTGTGGCGACCCCCGCGCGGACAGAGGTCCGGTCAATCATAGTCACATGGCTCTGATTTTGTTGGGGTTGCGTAATATTATATAACTCCATAAGCTCACTATATTAAATGGAAAGCCATGACGAAACGCCATCACACAAATTTGAGAATTAACCAGATTATGAAGAAAGTTTCACTATTTGCAAAATGCCTTACGGTGCTCGTCACAATTGCCGAACTATCAGGTTGTAGCACTGTTCATGCAGTAGACGAGGACTATTCGGCCGAATTTCTGGGCTCGTACCGCGTCGCTGACCGCTCGTCGGAAAGGCTTTTGCCGATAGAGAGGATTCGCGTCGCAAACAGTTCGACAGGGATCAAACTCGCATATCAGACTTCGAGCGGCATCACCACCCGGCTTGCAACGTGTCACTCAACTCTTGGTCAATGGGATCGGGCTGTTCGAAGCTCGATACCTGACAAGAGTTATCATGGATACGACTGTAGGGACCAGTACGGAACGCGCTGGCAATTCGTCCATGCGAGCGTAGGATCAAGTTCGATCACGCCAATATTTAGCAAGCTTGTCATACGCGACGTGACGTCAAACTCCGGCTACATTTTGTTTATGGCGTCACCTGGCATGACCATCCTTCACTATGCATTGGATCCAGAGCCGCAGGCAGATCAAAAGTGAAACTAGCGAAGACTCAATATGGCATGCAAGTCAAAAACGCAACGCCTCGGAGAATTTCATTGAAGCTGATGACCTTGGTCCTGGCCGTCGTAACGCTGTTGTCGACCACACTCGCGTCCGCCAGTACGGATGGCGTTCCGGTTCTTCGGGTAACGGCGCCCAATGGACAGCAAAGCATCCTCGTGGGTAGCATTCACGTTCCCATCGAAGGTCTGCGTGAACCAGCGCAATCGATCTTCAATGGCGCACGACACTACGTGATTGAGCACATCGGACTGTCGTCCCTGCGACCCAACGATCTCCCGAAATCGGGGGCGCGTGTGGACTGGGCAAAATCCTTGACTGACAAGGAAGTGAACACCTATCTGCAGCGCGCCACCTGCGTCGGGCTGACCGAAGCGACGGCCAGGAAATTGCTTCAGGAGCCGACGCCGCATGAAGCGAACGTATATGCGTATAGAATCTGCCCCGCGCCGCGCTACGCACTCGATCGCGATAGTTACATGTCCGCCATTGTTCCGCCATCGCTCGCGCTCCGACTTGAGGTGTTGGAAAACGACGATTGGGTTGAGCGTCAGCGCCGTATGGTTCCGGGTGATTCGGAGGTGGTCGGCTTCAAATGGGCGCTTGCACATGACCCTCAGACTGTGCTCGCCCAAACTCGTGATGATATCAATCGCGGTGACTACGACGCGTTGCGAGCCCAAGTCCTCGAATCGTTTGGCTCACCTCAGGCTGCTGCAGATTATGGTCGACACATGGTGGACGAGCGAAATGCAGCATGGATTCCGGTCCTGAGACGCGTGCTTGATGACGGGGCTGCCGTCGTGGTCGTCGGCGCAATGCATTTCCCGGGACCGACCGGCTTGATCGCGTTGCTGCGTCGGGAGGGCTACACCGTCGATAATATCAACTGGCCGGCCGTACAGGCGGCAAACGACGTGCCGCGATAGCACCGTCGACCTGCGTTGCCGCCGGATCGTGAATATTCGAGCCCGGCGGCAACGCTAACCGCCCCCCCGTCTTTGATCACCCGCCAAGCGGTGAATTAGGAAGATTCCTAAGTTGGCTATGCAGTGAAGAAACGCTTTTCACGCCAAAAAGTTTCAAGCTCACCATTTTATTCGGATAACTATCCAATTTTACATAAATCAAATTAGCGATCTTTTTGGTTGTAGTGGCTGGATTGAAATGTCCCTCCTAACGCCTTGGATTGGTCAGGGTTCGTCGCGCAGCATCTCGATCCCGACGACTGTCGAGATTGCTCGGATTGCCATGGTTGCCCGGCGTTACGATCATCAGGACGAGTAGTTTTTGGACGGCCGCCTATCTCCAGTAGGTCATATCGCAGTCAGCCGCCACCTCGGGGATGATAGCGAGCGGCGCTTGTCGAAGGAGGTATAAGGCTTCGGCATACTGCCGTGCTTCCTCGCGTCCAATCGAACTGCGCATAAGGTAGCGAGTGATGCAACGCTCGATCCACTCGTGTTTGGTGAGAGCGCTTTCGGGGAATTCCATTTCGTTGCCCTTCGCGTGGTCGAAACGCAGTCGTTCAGCTTGGCGGCACGCATCGTATACGCCCCGATGGGGCGCCGGCAAGCTTCGCGTTCGCGCAGCGGGAACAAGCCAAAGCGGGGCTTAATTTCGCCGATCAGGGATAGCCGGGCTCAAAGCGACATCTCGTCACCGAAGCCCAGGGTGCCTGGCTCGCACTGACCCTCGCACGCGCCAACCGCACAACGACGTCACTCAGCTGCAACCGCTCATTGAGGCCATTATGTGCCTCGTCGCAAGCCGCATCGCAGCTTGCCGCACAAGACCCGGCTGATCGCCGAGCGTACGTTCAAGTGGCTGCGCTACTTCAAACAGCCGCGCTTTCGGCTCGAACGCCGTGCAGCCGTGCGCGGCGATTTTTACGAACATCAACACTCTCAACGCCAGCTGTCGGTGACGATTTTATGGCTAGAAGCTGGCGCGCGTGAGCGATAGGCATTCGCCTATTTTTGAGTCTGCCCCGACGGCGCGAATCGATGGCGGATCATCAGCAGTTCACGATACGCCGCTTGTCGCCGGTTCTTCGCAGCTTCTCGAGCAGCAGACCGGACACGGCCCCCATACGCAGCCAGGCCACGAATCGCTCAGCCGCCGCCAGCATGTTCATCAACTCATCCCCGATGATCGGCTCGACCGTCTTCTCGGTCTCGATTGGTCCTGTCGATGCTTGAGGTTAGCCGCTCGCCGCGCAAGTCAACGGAGTCGCGGGGATTTTTTAAATCTGTGCCAGAGCTTTTGAGCGCGCCTCCGCCGCCATAAAAAATTGGAGATCAGAAATTCGCAAAATCTCTTCCAGACTACTACTCTCCTGCTTGAATTGAATCTCATGCTGCCGGACGAATTGTCAGATATATCCGGCAATCAAAACATCACAACAAATAGCAACAGCACACACTTACCATATTATCTTTCGTTGACGAAATAGTTAATGATCGTCATTTTGTGATTCTGATGTTGCCCTGGTGTTGCATTGCGCTATAGCATCTAGTCGAAATGAACGATCCGATTTTTCACATCGAGCCGTACGATGCAAAACGTACAGAACCACGGCCCGATGCACTTGGGGATACCACTGAACACGGCGATGAGGACGACGCGTATCGTCTCGACTACAAATCTTGAACGAGCAATGGTTTTGCTTTGTGCAAGCGTGACAGTACAGTCAAGCAATCCTCGTAACGGCACAAAGCGGCTCGAACCGCGGCAACGGTAATTCCGGAGCACCGAATCATTCCATCGGGATACTGCACGCGGACTCGGATGCTGAGGTGTCGGCGACATCAGTGTTCGTCATCAATCTCGGCGATCCTGGAGTCCATACAGGCCAGCCGCAGAGGAATTCCTAAGCCACGATATTTAATAAATATCAAACGTAAGTTCCGATAGCTCACTATAACACTTTCGAATATAAACGAATTTTCAGACCGCCAGATATTATGAGCGCGCTTCGCCAGCCACTTTTTTGGCCGTTTTCGTGGTCCCGAACATTGTTTGCATCATCTACTTCCTGCTTATCGCGTCGCCTATCCGAATGAAATCATTGCAGTTTACTAAAATATTTCACTTCCCCGGCCGGCTTCAGCAAGGATAGGGAAGCTCGCGTCTTCGGTCGTCTCGTGATGCAACCAAGGTTCGTTGAGATCGGTGAACGAAACGCCGAGCGGGCGACACAGGCGAGCGGGCTGACGGTTATGGACGGGTTTTTTGGGGTGATGCCTTGCTCTTGACCTTCGTCAAAATGGGCATCATTTTTATTTAACATATGTATTGCTATTTAAATTTCTGGACGGAGGCAACTGAATACGACCAACAAAGCAAGTAATACTGTACTTTTCTCTCTACAATTAATCGGAGAACAACATGGCTAGCGAACCGGTACGCGATCCTAAAAGCGACCATCTACTGACACCTCATAATTGCGCGCTGCTTATCATTGATTATCAACCAGCTCAAGTTAGCACCATCGCGTCGATGGACGCGCAAACATTAGTTTCCAATATTGTTGGCGTCGCCAAGACTGGACTTGCCTATGACCTGCCGATCGTGCATTCGACAGCCAACGTAAAGACAGGCTTGAATAAACCGCCGATTCCTCAGCTACGCAGCGTTCTGGGTTCATTGCCAACCTACGATCGCACCACGGTCAATGCTTGGGAAGATGTGGATTTTCGGAATGCTGTCGAGGCAACCGGGCGCAAGAAGCTCATCATGACCGCATTGTGGACTGAAGTCTGTCTTGCGTTTCCTGCTCTGGATGCGCTACAGGCAGGTTACGAAGTGTACGTCCCAGTTGATGCAGTAGGTGGCACTTCGGTAACCGCGCATGAAATGGCGCTACGTCGTATCGAGCAAGCAGGAGGAAAAATGATCAGTCTTGCCGGACTTATCTGCGAGTTGCAACGTGACTGGTCACGTCAGGAAACCGTTCCGCAGTTTATCTCCCTGCTTTCGGAGATGAGTGGAATCGTGGGAGTGCATTTCTCACTCGAAAAAGGTTGAGTCAACGTTGTTGTTACACGGTACCAACGAAGAGATAGTCGTTGGTGCCGTGTGTAATAAGCTGAGCTGTCCACACCTAAATCGTTCGCAGGCGAACCACAATCTGACGTCGGGTCGAGCTTATCGGCAAGATGCCTGCAGTATGAGGACGTCGCCAAGACTGCCTGATTCAGACAAATTGGTTTCCAACGAACCCCGGTCGATTTAATCAGGTCGAGCGGTTACGCCCCAATCCTTTTCCTGTGACCACCGGTTTTTCATCCTGAACCGGCGCATATTCTGTTCCACCATGATCAGCCGTGCGTGCCACAAGCTCATCGGCGAGAACGTCGCGCTAATGGAATATCGAGCCGAGTTGCCGAATCTCGTGATATGCGGCGTACGGGCGTTGCGATTTCAGCGGCCTGGAGAGAGGCTTGCTAGCGCGTCGTGGCGTGACGAAGCGAGGCACGAGGGCCATCGCGCACGACAGGAAGGGCTCCGCGGCGCCGCCGCGATCTGGCTGCAGCCACGGCGGACGGCATCCGCGCGAATCGCGCCTGACGGCCGGCGGTGAGCGTTAGACGACAAACAAAAACAGGTATCTGAACGGTGGGCGTGGCCGAGACGTGAGCCGAACTGCCGGTGTATCGGTCGCTCGATCTTTCCAGCGCTCATGCACGATAGCGGACTTCGGACCGCTCCGGCGACCATTGTCGGGAGCGGGCCCCATTGCGCTCACTTCTCACGACAACCGGCCTGAGCGATCGGCTTTTCAGTGTATTCGTTCAACGCGCCGCCCCACCGAATCGCGCTTCAACCGGCGGCCCGACCCGGAGTACCCGCCCCGGTTGAAGCAACGAGTTCGAAGTGAGGCTGTTCCAGTTCATCAAGTCGGTCGGCTGCCGACCAAACTGCGTCGCGATACGCGTGATGGTATCTCCCGGATTGACGCGATAAAACCCAGCTGCAACACCGGAGGCGAGGATTTCGGTCTTCCGACGCTGACTACGGATGCCACGCCCGCTCACTGATGTTTCTCGAGCAAATGATGCGATCGGATCTCCGAATTCGTCATCTCGGGAGCTAGCCAGCCGCGGTGGAGACTTCGACGCGTCCGCAAGCACATCGCGGTGTGCGCGGTGGTGTTTGATCGCACGTGGGGGAACGGGCGATGAGGCAGTGTTATCCAGTTGTTCGATAGTCAGTACTTGTATAGGCAGAGCTGCATGCCCCGAATTTCCGAAGACGGTGCAAGCAAGCATAACGCTGTACGTGGCCACGGTATTTCTTCTATTCATTGCACGTCTTTTGATTTTTTGTGAAAGTTTGCTGGAAAAAATCTACTCGCAGCGATGTGGCGCATGACACGAATATCGAATCGAATATCGGTTTACGTGATGCGCATGAATTAATTCCGACACCGGCGCCTCCGAGATAACACTCCAGTCCGCCATACAGTTCCATGATCGGCCCGAGGTCGTCCAGCGACATTGCCGCTGCCCGTGCTTCGTCGACACGATCGATGAGGTCGGCGTACATCGCCATATCCGTTCGACCATCCGTGTGAATCTCAACCCGCCTTGAACACGGAGATCCTGACACCCCCTGTCACTCGTGCCGAACAGCGAGCAACGCGAACAACAAGTGGTCACCAATCGTTCGCAATCTGAAAGAAAAAGGCATGCCAACCGAAGCCAGCATGCGAAAGTGCCTGGTCGAGGTAACCAGACACGAGGACAATCTCAAGCGGTCTCATTTGTCGCCCTCCTGACGCAGGTCATCGCACGGCGCACAATGTCGCCGCTCTGCCTCTGCATCGAACGGGGTATCCTCGCGTGATAAAACGCTACCGCTTGCGATACAAGTACATGCATCGCACCATAAGCCTTCAATAATCTTGCACCCCTCTGTTATCCACTCATGCCCGTGATGGCAACGCAGTCGGTAGCGCTTTTTTAGATCAGTAAACGGCCCATTCAGCAGCACCCCACCTTGCTTCTCCACCGCCTCGAGAAAGCTGTCCTCCAAGTCTTCCTGCTTGCACATCGTGCACGTGCGCAACCATTGGAAATTGAACAACCCACGGGCCGAGCGAAAAAACTCGTGACCACGAGCACATTTGAATCGATAACGTGTCCGATCGCCCGTCCATTCCTCCGATACACATTGCCAACCGTTTTCCGCAACGAGGGCGATCAATGCCTCAAAGTCTGGCTCGCATTTCCGCTCGATCATGACACCCCTTACCTCTTGCAATTGACGGCCCCGGCAATAGCGACTGAATCGCCGAATCCTGCAAAGCGCTCAAGATCGCCGACCGTGATCTTCTAGAGTACGAACCGTGGCGATTTCTGGAGGATCATCGCCACGGCATTATCCCTTCCGACTGACCTTCGTGCTCGTTGCGTTGATGAGCATTCATGCAACGCCCCAAACGCTCAACCGGCAGCAGAAGCGCGATCAATCCGTTCCGTGCCTCGGTGACCTCGGGCCGTAAAGCAAGCCGTTCGGCGGCCCGACAGACAGGAGTCGGTTGCTCGTCAGTGCAGCAACAGTATGGCCTTCGTCCGACAACGAATGCGCGACCTGTTTGACGGCTGCCTGCACCAACACCCCGACAATCCCGAATGCGCCGACGTTGACGTTGTTGCCCATTTCCTTACCCGTCGCCCGCCCATTACCCAGCCAAAGCACATCGCCGCTCTTCAGATCGACGAGCTTTGCCGACGCCGCAACCACGGTCGTGCTGTCGATGATCTGATAAACGGAACCATACTGTGTCACCTTGGAATAAAGGGCCGCGTCCGCTCCGAATATTTCGCGCAACTTCGCAGGCGACGTGCCCTGGATCTCCGCGGCGTTCGTCAGGCCGTTCTGCTTGAAGGTTTCGTCCATCACGGCAACCGGCACAACGTAGTATCCGGCTTCGGCAAGCGGTTGCGTCATCTGCGATAGCATGCCGTAGGTCGCCGTGACGTCGTTGGTCTCGTTCAACGGCGGCAGTACGAGAATCGAGCGCGGCTGGCTCTTCTTGAAAGCCGTGTAGTCGGCACGCTTCGCGGGCTGCGCGCACGCGCTCAATAGCGCGACAATCGACAGCACAGACAGCAGCTTGAATGAAATTGTTTTGAACATGGCGCGCGTCACTGTTGTGCGGTCTTTTGTTGGACAGGTTTCTTCTTCATCAGGAAATCCATGTACGTCGAGGATTCCGGGAACAAGTGCTCCTCCGCCTGGAATTCCTGTCCGGCGCGTTGCCCGTCCCCGATGCCCGCATACAGCATCCCGAGATGAGCATGGAAACCCGGAGGAGGCGTGTTGCCCTTCGCTCGGATCTCCTGCAGTGCCTTTTCAAGCGCGTCGATCTGTTCTTGCGGCGACGTCTTGCCCTTGAAGTATTCGTACACCTGCGGTTGATAGCCGGTCCATTGATAGAGCGGCGGCGTGGTCTGCGCCGCGCAGCCCGCAAGCAATACGGCCGCCGCAATCGCCGGCAACCCAATACCCCGTTTCATATTTCTTCCCTATTCCTTCGTGAATCAAATCCCGCTCGTGACCGTCACTGCGCGGCCTTGAGCCCACCTGCGTCCACCTGCTCAACAAGGTGGTTGACCGCCTCCTGGATCGCGAGGTCGAGCACCTTGCCGTTCAGCGTCGAGTCATAGCTCGCGGTACCGCCGAAACCAATGATTTCGCGGTTCGACAGACTGTATTCGCTGGCACCCTGGCTCGATGCAATGACTTCCGATGTCGTCGTATCTACGATGTTCAGGCTGACCTTTGCATACGCGACTTGCGTCTTGCCTTGGCCAAGAATGCCGAACAACTGATGATCGCCGACGTCCTTGCGACCGAACTCAGTTACATCGCCCGTCACAACGTAGTTCGCGCCCTTCACTGCCTGCGCCTTCTTCATGAAACCGGCTTCTCGCTTGATCTCGTCCAGGTTTTCGCGATCGAGCACATTGAAGCGCCGGCTCTGCTGCAGACGCGTGACGAGAATCGTCTTCGCTTGACCGCCAAGCCGATCAATACCGTCCGAGAAAATTCCGCGCATATAGCTCGAACGGTTATCGAACTTACCAACCGAAATCGCAACCGGCTTGCCGGCATAAGGCTTCTGTGCGCTGCTCACGGCAGGAACGTCGAGCGTGCGCGACGACTCGGTCGCACAGCCACTCAAGCCCATAACAACCGTAGCAGCAACGATCACCGATACTAGATAACTATTGGAGACTTTCATTCCAAACTCCTCGTTAAACGAAAATTCTATTGCCGTTAGACTCGCCCCGAGTCGCCCCGGAGTGATTTCGGTATAAAAAGGCGCGGCGATTCTACTTACCGCGCAAAGCATCTAGACCCGGAGGGAGCCTAGACGCGGCCAATCCAGCTTGAAATATCAACCGAAATCCAATCGTGGCTTCCGCTTTACGGTAATTCGCGGCTCAACGACAGCATGAGAGTGAGTTCGGGCTTGAGCGACTCGACGTACACCTGTCATGCTTCCTCTCACTACAATAGGCAACCTACTTAAAACCCCGAGCTTGTTACTTGTCGCTCATCCATTGAGTCGCCATGCTCGGAGCGTCGAATTCCGCCGCATCGACTGCTTTGGCTAGCAGCCACGCGCCAACACCACCAATCGCGAGAGCACCAAACCCCCACGATATGGGCCAGATTTTCACCAAACTCTCTCTGGTCAGATCGAAGGGTGTCTTCAGCGCAACGATCACCACTATGGTGTTGTAGAAAGCATGAAGGAGAATGCCCGGCAGCAGCGATCGTGTAGCCGCATACAGCTTCCCAATTAGCAGTCCGATCCCGAACGCGAGAACGAACTGGTAAACATTCAGGTGGGCAAGCCCGAACACAGCAGCCGAGTGCGCAATAGCCGTTCCTGGCGGGTACTGCCGCAAGAAGCTGCGGAGCATGATTCCGCGAAACAACATTTCCTCGAGTACCGGTGCTACCAGACACGTCAACACGATCAGGCCAAGCCCGCCGTTTGAGTAAGCTTCGCGTTCCTCATACCTGCTCCCGCTCCAAGGAAACAACTGCCCAACTCCGAGAGTGTCATCGTTGCATTTTTCATCGTGATACCTATCGGCTTACACTCATCTAACCGGGCAACAGTCCGATTTCTTCATAGTGCGCTGAGGCCACACTGCGTGCCGCTGGAGGCCATGGCTTTGCATCCCAACACAACTACTGACTGCAGCGCTCCCGCGGAACTCACTAGCGCCCCCGCAATGCAACCATCACGGGCTCATTGAAATCTACCGAAATGTTTGACTTCACAGTGTTAGAAATTGCCAAGGAGGAGTGCACTCAAACGAAGCGTCACCCATGTCCCGACTCAAGATGAATCCATTTGAAATAAAATTCTCAAAAGAAAATTTGACAATTAAAGTATCACGAAAAAACTCGACTCACTCGGCCATTGGCTCGACGAAAATTAGCTTCGCTGCCATCGCGATGCACTTCTTCTATCGAACCGCCCTCGATTTTTAAGGAAAATTAGGAATTTTCGACAATCTGCGTCCCTCGATTCGATTCGCATAAAATTTGTTATCGGTATTTTCAATGTGCGAAACTTACGTCCCAAAATGAGCAACTGAGATCCTTCTCATTGACATTTCGATACATCCCGCCGCGCATGCAGCAGAACGCTCAAAGCATCGATCGCGTCCATGTTCGATGTGTCAGATATGCAACACTACCTATCCGCATATTGGGTTAGCAGCGCGTCAACGTCCCGGCGTATTGCCTTACGCGGCGACGCACTGCATCGTCAGGTCGAGATATCCGAGGAACACACAGTCGGCGCAAGCAGACGCGCGACATCGCGCGTCGATACGCTTGAGCATGATGCGTGCATCGGACAGGGGGAGACGAGATCGAATCGCACGCGGTGGCGAACACTACCGGGTATGACCTCGACCGACCTTACCGCCTTCAATCACGAAATGCGGATTCTCACTACCGGCGGCAAAGAGCCGCCAATCTTCCTCACCGGCGATGCTGGCCGGTGTAAGTACGACAATCGTGTCTCCGGTCAAACTGAGTCGCACAACCGCTGACGGACTGACGGAAATGCCTTTAACGATCGCTCGCCGCGGCTTTACAAGTAGCCGAACTAGCTTCTCAACCGTGCGCATCGCATCGCCGTGTGATCTGAGCAGGTCGCCTTGCGTTGCGAAAAGCCCGCTTCCACGTTCAGCGGTCCAATTGCATTGAACATGGAGCGCCACTCTCGGACGAGCTTGGAGGTGCCTCGCCCGGTGGTGACCTCATTGAGCGGACCAAAGTGTAACGTGAGCATATCGGCCGCGTGGCCAACGCCGCTAACCTCGACTCCTGTGAGAACAGAAAAGCGACTCGCGGCTTCTTTCACAACATCGATCGCTTCAATAGCCTCGAAAGCAGGTCCGGAGCTCGTTCCAAAAATTTCGCAGTAGCGAGATTCGCTGCGCCAATGGCCGATCACGGCAGGAGTGCCTTAAAGCGATCGTACAGAGACGGCGGGAGGTATACAGAGGTGGTCTCGCTCGTTCGGACAGTTTTCTGAGATTTTTAAGTGGACCGTCCGGGGCAGTCATGCTGCCGATTTGATCGCCGGCAGCGTCGCGAAGTATGCCTCATCCGGCGTCTGATCCGACAGACTCGAATGGGGCCGTTTCCGGTTGTACAACTCGATATACTCGCCGATGGAGCGCCGAGCATGGCTGACCGACTCGTACGCTTTCAGGTAGACCTCTTCGTACTTGATGCTGCGCCACACCCGTTCGACGAACACGTTGTCGCGCCAGCTTCCCTTACCGTCCATCGACAGCCGGATACTTCGGCCCAACACGGCCTCGGTGAATGCGTTCGCCGTGAACTGGCTGCCCTGATCGGTGTTCACGATGTCGGGCCGCCCGTAGCGGGCGAACGCTTCTTCCAGCGCTTCGACGGCGTGCACGGCTTCCAGCGTGATGGCAACCCGGTAGGCGAGGATTTTGCGGCTCGCCCAGTCCACCACCGCCGTCAGATACACGAAGCCGCGCGCCATCGGAATGTACGTCGTGTCGAGTGCCCACGCCTGGTTGGCCCGATCAATCTTCACACCTCGCAGCAAGTATGGCCAGATCTTGTGCTGGGCGTTGCGTCGACTCGTGTTCGGCTTGCAGTACAGCGCCTCAATACCCATGCGCTTCATCAGCGTGCGCACGCGACGGCGGCCGATCTCGTGCCCCTCGCGACGCAGCAGTCGCGCCAGCATCCGCGCCCCGGCAAACGGAAACTCCAGGTGCAGTTCGTCGATCCGACGCATCAGCATCTGATCGACCTCGCTCATCGGCTGCGGCCGGTAATACGCGCTCGATCTTGCAATGCCGACCAGCCGGGCCTGCTGCGAAACCGACAGCGCATGCCTACGGTCGATCATCGCTTTGCGCTCAGCAATCCCGACTTGGTGAGCGCGCCGCTTAAAAAATCATTCTCCAGCGTCAACTGGCCAATTTTCGCGTGCAGCGTTTTCACATCCACTGGCGGCTCGCTCGACGACGCGCCTGCCGCGCCAAACACGTCTGCCGCGCGCTCCTGCAACTGCCGCTTCCACTCCGTGATTTGGTTCGGGTGCACATCAAACTGCTGCGCCAGTTCGGCCAGCGTCCGCTCGCCTTTGACCGCTGCAAGCGCCACCTTCGCTTTGAACGCCGCTGAGTGCGTCCGTCGGGTTCTCTTCGTCATTTCCTCGGTTCCTTTGCCAGCATTATCGCCGGCTCAGGCCCCGGCCAAACCACTTATCCGACTGTCCGAATTTGCGCGGCCACCTCT